>JAZQJL010000210.1:0-7734 GCA_045541595.1 Lachnospiraceae bacterium
GATCCGACTTGGTATAGTAATTGAACTGGCTTAACATACCAAGGTCAAAGGAAATATGGTCTTCCTTACCGTAAAGACACAAGGCATCATAAAACTGTTCCAGACGGGACAATGCTGCCACTGCCCGTTCATTTGTTGTCAGATTTTTCATGCTGTGAATAGTATCAATAGACCCGAAATGGCTGGACAGCTTTGTAAAAACCTCCTTCAGTTCCGCAGAAATCTCCTTTTCCTCCAGAAGCTGCTCTACGCCGAACACATTTTTCATTTCAATAAGCCGGCGAAGCTCGTCGGTTTCCTCTTCGGAAAAGCCTGCTTCTTCCACAAGGGCACGGAAGAAATCTGCCTGACCGGCTACCACCTGGAACTTGGTAAGGCCGGAGGCGCTTAAACAGTCAATCATTAAGGCTGCCATTTCCGCATCTGCTTCCGGTGTGGCATCGTTATATAATTCCGCACCAATCTGGGTGCTTTCCTTTAATTTACCCTGATAACCGGAATGATTTACAAACACACTGCCGTGGTAAAACAGCCGGATTGGAAGCTCTTCATGCTTGAAATACTTTGCCACGCATCTGGCTGCCTGAGGCGTCATATCCGGGCGAAGCACTAAGGTCTCTCCGTCACGGTCTACAAATTTGTACATATCCTTGGACGGAACCGTACCTCTTTCTTTATTAAAAATATCGAAATATTCAAAGGTCGGAGTCATAAACTGATGGAAGCCATAAGATTTCATCACGAGCTTCATGCTGTTCTCCACCATATCTTTTCTTTGGAATTCCGAATTGTAAATGTCTCTGACTCCTTCCGGAGTATGTAATAAAATATCCTTCATAGATTCTCTCCATTCCAGGCAAAGTATCAATAAATTTTACTGATTTATACCCTCATTCACTTTAGCTTGGTAACGTGCTACCAAATTAGCATAATATATTATTCGAATTATAATCCAATGTTTTCCGTCTGTCAAGAGGTTGTGCCATAACTTGTTATGTTTTTGACAGAATCACTCTTCTCTTTGCTCCAAATCCTTTTGTAACGCCACAAGATACGGAATGAACACCCCGTGTCCCTTTGGAATTTCATACTCTTCTTCCAGTTCCTCAAACCGGAAGCTCTTTCGTCCTCCCTGCTCCATGCGGTCCCAAAATTCTTTTACCTTTTGGAAACGTAAATAAAAGCAACGGTCCTTTTTTGTGTAGTGAATCAAAAGAAAGGCAATACCGCCCTGCTGTTCAAACTCCTCCATGAATGCCACCTGATGAGCGTGAATATTTTGCATGGCAAAGGTATCATACGCACATTCCTTGGCATCAAAGCACACCGGAATCCCCTGCACCGCACCGATGTAGTCCACTGTACTTTTCTGGTCAAAATAGGCCAGGGTAATGTGTCTGGATTCTTTGTCAATCTGCATTGGCGTGATTGGAGTAGGTACCTTTTGAATCAGTGCCAGCTTATTCTCTCTGTATTTTTCATTGGTGAGGTTAATCAGTTCCTCCAGTGCGGAACCTCGTAAGCCCCTTGAATTCCATGATGGCATGCTTCCACTCTTCTTTCCCAAATAGTTCTTCCGCCGTCCTTGCAAACTTTGCCGGCGGTTCCACCGTAATGATTTTTTCCGAAACTTCCGAAAGGGCTCCGGAAAGTGCAGGAAACTGCAGCAAATAAGCATGCAGCAGTTGATATTTCAAATGCAGGCTCCGGTTCAAATTTGTCAGCCGGTTAGCCACTTCGCCCTGATTACCGGTGTATTTTGTGTCCCCCAATAGCGGCAGGCCGATACTGGCCAGATGTGCCCGGATTTGATGGGTCTTTCCGGTAATCAGCTGAATTGCCAGCAAGGTGGAGCCTCCGTTAGTAACTAGCGGAATCAGTTCTGTTTCGATTTTATCATATTCTCCCGGATTCAGTCCCCGTCTTTTCAGCGTCTCCTCGGAGACTACATCCACCGTATTGGTTTTCTCGTCTTTTTTCAGATAACCGATGAGATGCCTTTGTTTTTCAGCCTTTCCTGCCACAATGCAAAGATAATATTTGTGCAGGGCACGGTTTTTTAGCAATTCTGCCGCTTCCTGAAGCCCCGCCAGGGATTTTCCCGCCAGAAGCAGGCCCGTCGTATTACGGTCCAGCCGGTTACATACTCCCGGCGTAAAGCTGTCTAATCCAATGCTTTGGGTCACTTTCAAATATTCCACAATCCGCTCATTAATGGATATGTCGTCTTTCTTTGCTTTCTGGGAAAGTTCCCCCGCCGGTTTATTTACAATTAACAGATGTTTTCCTTCAAAAACAATCTCATGCTCTTTTAACAAAGGAATTGGCCCTGTTACTTTTTCCGATGATTTTGTATCCTTACTTACAGTGATTGCTTTTTTTTCGGACTGAAACCCTGCAATGGTTTCTTCAGATAAAAAGAGACGGATTTCGTCACCTTCTGCCACCAATTCCCTGCCCTCTGCTTTTTTCCCGTTTAATGTAATGTTCTTTTTCCGAAGCATTTTGTAGAAAAAACTTTTTGGCGCTGTGTCCATATATTTGGATAACAGCTTATCCAGACGCTGTCCGGCCTCGTTTTGTGATACCAGAAATTCTCTCATCCGTCTATCCCCTTATACTATAAATGTGCGAAGCATGGTAAGTACTTCTTCCTTCGCATCCGTATTCTGTTCTTCGGCTTTTTCGCCCCGCAGTTTCATTCTGTCTTTTATCTGCTTTTCCTCCGTTGCAATATAAACCGAATAAGCAATACAACGGTTCTTTAATTCTTTCTTAAAGTACTCCTGAATCGTTCCGATATTATCTTTTTTTCTGGAGGTGTAACCGATAATCTGATGTCCTGCCACATAAATGCAATCCAAATGCATCACTTTTTCAGAGGAAGTAAATACAGCATCATAAAACACCGTGTCCTCTTCCTTTGCGTAAGATGCCAGACGCTCCCCGGTTTTTAAATCCGTCGGTTTATACGGAAACAATATCACATAGGTTACAAAATATTTTGCCGCCGGCATAACCATACACACGGCTATCACGGTGAAAATATTGGTAGCCTCCATCTTATTTAACAACAGACCGACGATAAAAATCATAATTCCGATAAGTGTCATCAGAATGGTTCCAAACAATGCCTTCTGCTTTCTGTTTTTTAAATATCCGTATTCTCCACGTTCTAATTTCTGCTTCTTCATCTTATTCTTCCTAACTACCGTACTTCATCATAATGTGCAATATAATAATCTGCCAGGTCTTTCTTTTCCTGAGTCATTCCAAGAGAAAATTCATCCTCCACCGCGCAGGTTTTCATTCCAGCACGTCTGCCGGCCAAAATTCCTTCCGGAATATCCTCAAATACCAGGCAATGGTCCGGTGAAACGCCAAGGCACTCTGCCACCAGCAGATAAATATCCGGTGCCGGTTTTCCCTTTGCCACCTCACAGGAGGTGTGGATTTCATTCAGATACTCTGAAATGTTCAGGCTCTTTACCACAGCTTCCACCAGTTCTCTGGAGTTACTGGTAGCAATTCCGGTACGGATTCCCTTCTCTTTCATTCGCTTTAAAAAGTCCAATGCTCCCGGCTTTAACGGCACTTCGTGGGTATACTTATAAAAGGCCATGTCATTCCATGTCTTTTTTATTTCCTCCAAAGAATCCGGAATGCCGAAGGTTTCTTTAAAATACACCGCCGTTTCGGAAAAACTCATGCCGGAAATGTCCTTTTGCAGGGTTTCCGGTAAGGGAATTCCAAAGCGCCCCAGATATTCTATATCAATATCTCTCCACATCCACATGGAGTCCACCAACGTTCCGTCTAAATCAAAAATTACCGCTTGAATATCTTTTAACATCTGACTCTTCCTATCTCAATACTTCTATTTCTTCTTCCGTGAGTTTTCTGCACTCTCCCGGTTGTAATGCTTCATCCAAAACCAGCCTTCCCATGGAAAGGCGCTTTAAGTAGGTCACCTCACAACCGATTTCATGACACATCCGCTTTACCTGATGAAACTTACCTTCCCGCAGGGTAATATGTACTTCCGATACACCGTCCCCGACAGACAATACTTCCAACTTCGCCGGCAGTGCCTGATAGTCCTGACCCACCTGAATTCCTTTTGCAAAACGGTTGGCGGCATCCTCCGGTACCGTGCCGTCTAAGCGGGCATAATACACCTTGTCCACATGCTTTTTCGGGGAAAGTAGGCGATGGGCCAGTTCTCCGTCGTCGGTTATTAAAAGAAGACCTTCCGTGTCTTTGTCCAGACGCCCCACCGGAAACAGTTCCCTCTTTCCGAGGAAGTATCCGCCCTGCAGCGTGGCATCCGCAGATTCTGCACTTTGCTCCCGTACCAAATCCAGTACGGTTCTATCCCGTCCGTCTTCCGTGGCAGACACCACTCCGGCGGGCTTATTCAGCATCAAATATAAAAAGGATTCTGCCGTCAGGCTTTTGCCGTCCAGGGTCACCTTATCCGAAGAAGAAACCTTCCGGTCGCCGTTCTTGCAAACCTCACCGTTTACCTGCACTCTTCCCTTGGACAGGGCGTTTTTAGCATCTTTTCTGGTAATTCCGGCAACCTCTGCCACATATTTATCCAGTCTTGCCTCTTTTTCTGCCATTACATCATTCTCCATCCCGGAAGATATTTGTTCTTCAGGGTACCTCTCTGGGCTTTTGCCCAGCCAAGAGGATAGCCTCCTCCGCAAACCAGTACAAAACCGTCTGCCACCTCTGTTTTGGCTTCGATGGTTTCACATTTTAAGTAGCGGATTACATCCTCGTCTTCGATGTCCATATTATAAACCGCATCGTATTCCTCTATGGAAAGAGCGCAGGCCAGTGCCTGGCTCGGTTCAAAGCGGTTTTTCTTTAATTCACCAAGAAGCAGGCCGGAACGCATTACCCGAAGGCCCTTTAAGTCCGGAATATCCTCCGGTAGCAAATACAACCTGTCTTCTCTGATTTCCAGCCGTTCCTCCGGAATATCCATGCGAAGTCTGCCAAGAAACTCTTTTACTTCCTCCGGAAGTTTTATTTTTTTGCCGGATGCAGAAAAACTTCTGCGTTCTCCGGTGTCTTCCTTTTGAAGTAATGCTACAAAATGCCCTTCGCCGTTTAACTTGTGAGGCCATAAACGGATGGCATTTGCAATTTCTTCTTTTCCGTTTTCTATCCACTCCGGATGTCCTGCCGAAAAGCCTTCATAGGTCAGTTCCGGCTTTACCACATGCATGTCCGGATAATGTTCCAAAATGTACTGCAGGCTTCCTTCGTCCTCCTCCGGCGAAAAAGTACAGGTGGAATATACTAACATGCCACCCGGCGCCAGCATCGGAAGCACGGCATCCAGAATTTCCAGCTGTAATTTATGATAATATTCCACGCCGTACTGCTCCCAGTTTTTCATAATGGCCGGACTTTTACGGAACATGCCCTCACCGGAACAAGGTGCATCCACCAAAATCTTATCAAAATAACCTCGGAAACGCTCGGTAAGCTTGCCCGGTGCTTCACTTAAAATCAATGAATTCCGTGAACCGAACAGTTCCAGGTTTTTTAACAATGCTTTTGCCCGGGAATTACTGATGTCATTAGAAACAAGCACACCTTTACCCTGCAGCTTTGCTGCCAGTTCCGTACTTTTTCCGCCGGGTGCCGCACAAATATCCAGTACTTTATCTCCCGGCTTTACCGGTAAGATTTCTGCCGGGGTCATGGCACTCGGTTCCTGAATGTAATAAAGTCCGGCAAAATAAAACGGATGCTTTGCCGGCTGATCAGCCAAATTATAATAATAACCGTTGGATATCCACGGAACCTGCAAAGTGGCAAACGGAGCTATCCGTTCCCACTCCTCTTTGCCAAGCTTTAAGGAGTTGAAACGGACACCTCCGTGTCTTTCTTCTTCGAATCCCCGTAAAAACTCCGGAAACTCGTCCTGCAGCAGTTCCTTCATCCGTTGTTCAAATTCTCTCGGTAAAGTAATCACTGTTTTCCTCTTTTCTACCTAACGCAGGCTCTGCGCCCGGTAACTTTCTGCAATCACATCCAGTTCCTTTCCGAAACGGGCCAATTCATTTAAATCTCCCTCATTGTAAACGCGGAAAAACTCGTCCTGAATCCGTACAACTTCCCGTTTGTTTGCCACTTTATACAGGTTCTGAATGGTTGTTAAAATTTCGGATACCAAATTGGCCTTAAAGTTAAAGGAATTCTGTGCATCCATGATTTCGTCCCGGACGGAAGCCATTTCTTCGTCCAAAACGACAATCGCATCTGCTGCCTTGTGTAAGCGATCCCGTAAGACGGCAGGCATATTCTTTTTATACTTATACTGCAGAGAATGCTCGATGGTAGCCCAGAAGTCCATTGCCAAAGTACGAATCTGAATCTCCACCTGCAATTCCTTTGGCCCCTTTACCGATTCTACCGTATAATACACAATCATGTGGTAGCTGCGGTATCCGCTATCTTTTACGTTACTGATATAGTCTTTTTCACTCTTGATCTTCATATCAGTGCGGTTGTTGATAATTTCAGCCACCTTATAAATATCTTCCACAAACTGACAGATAATACGGATACCTGCAATATCTTCAATTTTTTCTTCAAACTGATCAAATTCCACATCCTTCTTCTGACACTTTTCCAGAATACTGGAGATGGTTTTTACTCTTCCGTTTACCTGTTCAATCGGAGAGTACTTTCCCGCCCTGCGATTTGCTGCAATCAGATGGCGGAATTTCACTACCAGTTCATCCACTGCCAGTTCGTAAGGCTCTAAAATTTCTCTCCAAAGCTGTATTTCCATGGTACTAAAAAACCTCCAAAACTATATCACTGTTAGTCTTCATCATAGATGAAATTTTGTAACTTATCCACACATTCCGGATATGCCACAATAACATCTGCACCGGAAATCTTTGTTTCTTTATAGGAACCGCTTTGAGGAACCTGCATAGTTTCAATTTCATACATATTATGTTCAATTACAGCCGTCAAACATTCCACTGCATAATCTTCTAACGTGTCTGGCACGGTTACATAATTAAAGCAATCACCCATAATGGAAATAAGTTCCGGAAAACTCTTTTCTTTATACTTATCAAAGAGCGCCTGTAACACTGCACGATGACGATAGTTTCTGCCGCGGTCATTCTTAAGACCGTCTGCGGTGGAAACCATACGGATACGGCAATAACCAAGTACCTGGCTTCCGGTCATGGTCTGATAGCCGGCCACCGTATTTCTTTCTGCCGGTTTGGAAATATATCCCTTGGTATTCAGATATTCCGATTCCTTTGCCGTCAGAGACAGTCGTAAACCTCCCATCTGGTCAATCACGTCTTCAAAACCTTCAAAGTCAATAATGACATAAGAATCAATATCGATTCCGAAGTTCTTTTCCATGGTATCAACCATTAAAGGAGCTCCGCCATAGGCGTAGGCAGCATTTAATTTATCATCTGCACGGCCCTTAATGGAAACGTATAAGTCTCTCTGGAAAGAAATTAACTTTAACGGACCACCGTTTAAATCAACGGAAGCCACAAGAATAGCATCCGCTCTGCCGTATTTGTTACCATGAGAATTTTCTATTCCGAGCAGTAATACATTGATCACATCTTCATCATCCATTATTTTTATGGATGGCTTTGGCGTTGCCGTAGGCTCCGGCGTTGCCACCGGCTCTTCTGTAGGCGCCGCCGTCGGGTCTCCTGACGGTTC
>JAZQJL010000211.1:0-7613 GCA_045541595.1 Lachnospiraceae bacterium
CCCACTTCACATACTCAATGTTGGCAGAGCGAAGCACCTTTGCCACTTTCTCAAAAATATAATCTGCCACATCTTCTCTGGCGATGTCCAGTACCAGCTGGTTTCTGGCAAGACCAGGCTCACGACCCGGCACAGCAAATGCCCAGTCAGGATGTGCCTTATAAAGCTCTGATTCCGGAGAAATCATTTCCGGCTCAAACCAGATACCAAACTTCATGCCCAGCTTATTTACTTCATCAACTAAATACTTTAATCCACCCTTTAACTTCTCTTCATTTACTTCCCAATCGCCCAGAGCGCGATTGTCATCAAAACGGTTGCCAAACCAGCCATCGTCCATAACCAGCATCTCGATACCCAGCGGTGCTGCCTGCTTCGCAATGGCAAGAAGCTTCTCTGTATCAAAGTTAAAATACGTTGCTTCCCAGTTGTTAATGAGAATCGGGCGCTTCTTATCACGGTAATATCCGCGTATTAAATGATTTCTGTATAAATCATGGAAGTTTCTGGACATACCGCCGATACCTTCGTTGGAATATACTAGCACCGCCCCCGGTGTCTGGAAAGAGGCCCCCGGGGTTAATTCCCAGCGGAAATCCTCCGGATTAATACCGGTCATCATACGGATGTTGTCAAACTGATTGCGTTCCTGCAGGGTGCGGAAGTTGCCGGAGTAAATTAAATCCATGCCGTACACTTCACCCCTGTTCTGGTCTGCGTTTTTCTCCAGCAGCGTAGTAAACGCATGCTCCTGATGGCCGCCCTCGCCACGGTTGGAGCGGGACATCTGAATGCCGTAGTTTACCGGTGTTCTGTTCATATGGCGCTCTCTTGCCCAGCTGCCGTATAAAATTATTTTATCATATTCGTTGTTATCCAGGTCAAAGGAAGCAGACATGGCTTTTGTCACATACACGGTCTTGGTGGACTCGTTAATGATGCGGGCATGACGGACCACCGCATCCACATCGTTAAATACACTGTAGGAAAGCACAACTGCCAGCTTTGCCTCTTTGTCCTCCAAGGTCAGTTCCAGGGTTTCACAGTCCTCATCCTTTTCACACCAGGTGGCAGGCAGCCCCGGAAGCTTCTTCTTGCCCTTGAAAATCTCATGACTGCGATAGGTCAGCTTGTTTGCCCAGTGTCCCTCTGCGTCCTCCACGCGAAGCGCACTTTCGCGGAAATCACCGATGCCATGAGTCGGATACTCCATCGGAAATGCATCATAAAAACTCAGACGGTCTCTTGCATTGGTTTCCGGTGTGCGGACACCTTCATAAATTCTGGTCAAATAAGAAAGATCTGCTTCTTTCAGCTTCTTTCCGTAATACGCGTGTCCGACAAAACCTTCCTTGTCTACAATTGCAATTACATAGCTGGTCTTTTTGGTGTCCAGCTTAAAGATTTTTTCCTTTTCAAAATAGGTGATTCCCATGTCAACCTCCGTTTATTTTATTCTGTCGAAGGACGTTTGTCCGCCAGCAGTGGATTTTCTCACATCCCCTTCATGGTATCACAGAATCTTTACAATTTCCACTGTTTTTTCACTTGTACTTTTTGCCCGGATGCGGTACAATATTATTACCACATGAGGCGAAAGTCTCATGTGCAATATATATAAAGGGGAAATCTACTATGGCATTATCCGTAAAACAGTCAAAAATGATTCTGCAGTTACTCAGCAACCGTCTCTCCGGTGAGCGTGACGTCGTTAAAATCAGTCAGATTCTTAAGGAGTTTGAAGCTGCCTTCATTGTGGATATTCCAACCTGGAAGTACGATTTGGCAGAATACTTAAAAAAAGAACTCTACGGCAACACTGCTCTCGGCGTATTAAAGCAATGGCAGTAAAATTACATAAATTCAGGGCGTTATTCGTTTGAATAGCGCCCTTTTTATTATCTTCTCTATAGCAGCACCTCTGCATTGGTGCCGTAAAAAATATCATCTCTTCCCGCAAGCATCTGACAAAGCTTCTCGATTCTGTCCCAATTGTCGTTGCCCATAAACTCATAGCTGTGACCCCAGATATAGAAAATCTTAGGTTCTTCCGTTTCCATGGCAAGAAACTCCTCTGCCAGCTCAAACAGCCGCTTGTTGTCATGATGACAAGTTGGTCGGAACCGCAGCAAATCGGTCTGCACATCAAAATTGCATGATTCACACACCGTACGGGCATACTTAAAACCAAGGTTGTCGAGCAATGCAACCACCTCGTCGTTAAAAGTGCCATAGGGATATGCCATACCCACCGGACATGCACCGAACAGCTTTGTGAGACCGTCTCTGTCTTCCGTCATTTCCTTACGTGCCTCCTCAAGGCTAATCTTAGTAAGGTCCTGATGGGTCAGGGCATGAGCCGCAATCTCGTGGCCGGCGTATTTTCCCACATTTTCCGCAAGGTCCAGGCGGTTCACCGGCTTACCGTTGCACTCCCAGCCGCCGGAAGTCGGTCCCAGGCCATAATTTAAGTTGAAGGTGCACTTCATACCATATTTATTGAAAATCTCAAGCAGTTTTAAATCCGGAGTGACGCCGTCGTCGTAACTGAAGGTTACTGCTTTTTTGTAGGTTTTGGTCCAGTTCATAATAAGTTTCCTTTCTGTTTTTTTGATTTTAGTATACAACTATCTGTCACTTTTTCCAAGACACGAAAGTTTACAAATAAATACCAATATTTTTGTGGAAATTACTCAGAATTTATAGTAAAATATAGGCATATCACTATATAAGGAGGATTCACTATGAAACGAAATGTCATTGTTGGTCAATCAGGCGGACCTACCGCAGCAATCAATTCCAGTCTTGCCGGCGTCTACCGTACAGCCATTGATCGTGGCGCGAACAAGGTATACGGCATGCTTCACGGCGTCCAGGGCTTACTGGAGGAAAAATATCTTGATCTGTCCGATCACATCAAGACAGAGCTGGATGTGGAACTCCTGAAGCGCACCCCGGCGGCGTTCCTTGGCTCCTGCCGCTACAAACTGCCGGGCATTCATGAAGATAAAACCGTTTACGAAAAAATCTTTGCCATCTTAGACAAACTGGACATTGAAGCTTTTATTTACATCGGCGGAAACGACTCCATGGACACCATCAAGAAGCTTTCCGACTATGCCATTTTAACCGGCCATGAGACCCGCTTCATCGGCTGTCCAAAAACCATTGATAACGACCTGGCTCTCACGGACCACACCCCCGGCTACGGCAGTGCTGCCAAGTACATCGGCACCTCCATGAAGGAAATTATCCGCGACTCCTTCTGCCTGGAGCACCCAAAGGGCATTGTTACCATTGTTGAAATCATGGGACGTAACGCCGGCTGGCTCACCGGAGCCGCTGCCCTCTCCAAGGGCGAAGACTGCGAAGGCCCTGATTTAATCTACCTGCCGGAGCTCCCCTTTGACCTTCAAAGGTTCCGGGGCAACGTAGAAAAACTGTTAAAAGAAAAAACCTCCATCGTGGTTGCCGTTTCTGAAGGCATCCGCACCCCGGAGGGAAAATATGTCTGCGAACTGGCCCGTGACGTAAACTACGTTGACGCCTTCGGCCATAAGCAGCTTTCCGGAACCGCAGCATACCTTGCCAGCTTTGTTGCCGGCGAACTGGGTTGTAAAACCCGTGCCATCGAATTCAGCACCCTGCAGCGTGCCGGCTCCCACTTAGCTTCCCGCGTAGACATCCTGGAAGCCTACCAGGTAGGCGGTGCCGCCATCAAAGCTGCCGACGAAGGTGACTCCGGCCAGATGGTTGTCCTGCAGCGAATCTCCGACGATCCGTACCAGTGCAATACTGCCCTAAAGAACGTCCACAAAATCGCCAATGACGAAAAGTGCGTACCAAGAGAATGGATCAATACGGATGGCACCTATGTAACACAGGAGTTCATCACCTACGTAAAACCATTAATCCAAGGGGATGTTTCTCCGGTGATGGTGGATGGTATTCCGAGACATCTGTATCCGCCAAAGGAGCTGTATCGTAAGAAATAATATATAAATAGCAGCAGGCGGACCTATTGGCCCGCCTGTTTCATATTACTGAATTAATTTACACCCATTACCTTCACATAATCTTCCGACTTATCCCGCATAATGCGAAACCCGTTTTCCAAATCTTCTAAAGAATACTTGTGCGTAATAAGTTCTGCCGGAAAAATCCTCTTCTCCTCCAGCTTTTTCAACACATACCGCCAATCGTCCGGCTCTATCGTCTCATCACCAGGAAAAGCAAAGGTTGAATTCCAGGTTCCGGTTACCGACAGCTGATTACGAAGAATCTTCCAGTACACCGTTTTTTCCAGGGTCATGTCAGAATACGGATTGCCGACCAACATTACTTTTCCACCCGGAATCACACAATTCACCGCCTGAGTGACCGTTTCATTTTTCCCGACACACTCAAAGAAGATATCCACACCAATGCCGCCTGTGCAGGAACTTATCCACTTCTCTGCATTTGTTTCTTTACAGTCACAATAGTTTTTCTCCGATAAACCCAGACGTAACACCGCCTGACGCTGGAATTCCTTATTTCCGATCACAAGAATGTTTTTCACTCCCGCCTCTTTTAAAAACATTACAAGAAGAAGACCAATGGTACCCAAGCCACAAACTGCCACCGTATCCGTTGTCTTTGGCTGAACCCGGCGCATGGCATGTACCGCCACTGCCATCGGTTCTAACATGGCCGCTTCCTCGAAGGATACGTTCTCCGGAAGCTCCACCAGATTTTCCGCCGGCACCGATACATATTCTGCAAAACCGCCGTTTCTGCGAGAGCCCAGATAACTGTAGCTCCGGCACATCTCGTACTGCCCTTTACGGCACGGACCGCACTTTTTGCACGGAATCAGAGGAAAAACACCAACGCGTTTGCCGCACCACAATTCATTTATCGCCGCGCCGACTTCCTCCACCACACCGGAAAATTCGTGACCCGGAACCAGTGGATAGGAATAGGTGCCCGTCTTATACACCCGCGGAATATCAGAACCGCAAATGCCGGCCGCCTTCACCGCCACAAGTACTTCGGTTTCCGATGGCTCAGGCTTTTGCATATTTTCTAAAGTAAATTTGTTTATATTATGTAACACATATGCTTTCATCCCGCGTCCCCACATCTTCTATTTAGCACAGACTATCTGCCCAAACCTCTCTAAATCCGCTTTTGTCGTAATTTTAAAATTGCCTTCCTCACCCGGCACCATGACAATGTCCAAACCCGCTAAAATTGCAGGCTCCGTAGAGCCATTAATCGTATAAATCCTATCCGGCAACAAACATTGGTTTGCCTCGTAATACTTACCCAGCACAAAAAACTCCGGTGCCTGTCCCGCAAACACCTGACTTCGATTCAGCAAAGAAGAAACCTTCTTGCCATCCTCGCTCAAATACACCGTGTCCTTCATTGGAAGCACCGGCAAAACACCATCATGGCCGGGAAGTTTCGCTAGGCATTCCGACACTAATGCCGCGGATAAACAGGGCCGCGCGGCATCGTGAATCATCACAACGTCCTCGTTCGATGCATAAGTCAAAATATCGGTAAGACCGTTCAAGATGGAGAACTGACGGGTCGCACCGGACATGGAAAAGCCGCGGAACTTACGCTTAAATTCCCGGTTCCCGTTCTCCGACTTATCCATTTCCTCTAGTATCGACTGCTGCCAGGCAGAGTCAGCCACAATCTGCACACCGTCAATTTCCGGATGCAAAAGCACCGTTTCCAGACAGTAAGAAATCACCGGTCTGCCGTTTACCTCAATATACTGTTTTGGAAGTTCCGCCCCCAAACGGGTGCCGGTGCCGCCGGATAAAATCAGTGCAACATTCATACCGTGCTCTATCCCCCTTGACTATGCTCACTCACACAAAGTAATAATGCTGTCATAAATCTGCTGAATAACAGAAATATCCTCCTCTAACTCCTCAGAAATTTGTACAACTGATTTACCTTTCTTTATTTTGGTCTGCACTTTTGCTTCCAGCTTTTTCTGCTGTTCCCGAAGTGCTTCCGCATGACCTTCCGCATGACCAATTCGGATCATTTCCTCTTTCCATGACTCAAGCACATGTCCACCCATAACCTGTTGCACTCCTTTCCTCGTTTCTTCTTTCTTTTTCAAAATATAGTCCAGAACCCTAACCATCAATTTGTAAAGTTCTGAATAGCATAACGGATTATCTTCTCCCAAGCTTGCTCTTAATCTACAACAAATATCCTCATATTCCTTAAGCAAGCGTTGACGTCGATTATCTTCTCTTTCAATCAAAGCCAATTGTTTTTCGTATCTCAGTATATAATATGGCAGAAGAACATATAATTTCTTCTCAAAGATTTCTTCCTTTGTATATTCCTGACTGTTTAAAACCGGCACCTGGTATTCCAATTCTCTTCCGTCCGGCATACGCACCAAAACCATTTCCTGATTCTTTGGGTGCTTATTATGCCGCAAATAAATAACACAAGACGAAGGGAATTCCACCACATAAATTCCATTTTCTTTCTTTTTATCTTCCAATGCTACCGTCACATCATATTGAAACATGCGGATAGCAATAATTCCGCTATAAGGATTGCTCTCACATTCAAAATGATATACTTTATCACCGATGTTTAGGCACGAGTCCGTTTCCACCAGATTCTGCAGTAAATGCCGTTTATCACCCAGTCTGGTAATTACCGTATCTTCCGGATAATCGGTTTTAAACACCTCATTAATCAGCGGAACCATTAATCCCGGCGTATGCCCCTCCATGGTTCGGAAAACATCGTCAAAAATATGTGAATTGTTTTTTTCTGTCATTCCCTTCCTCCTTTATTATATCTGTAATTCTCTGATTCTGCAAGGGTGGATTAGCGACCGATATAGCCCCGATCTTCTTTAAAAATAAAAATAAGTACAGAAATTTCTCTCTGTACTTATTATATGGCAAACCTATATACTTCTCAATATCGGAATTATATACAAAATACTATATCCATTTTTGTTAAATGTGTATAATTCGAATTTGTGTTGTCTGATTTTCCGTCCTTTGTCTGCTATTCCTTTAAAATTTCAGCTCCCGGATATCCTTCAAAATCTCTCCGTAGCTTCTCTCTTTACCAAACAACAGCGTGGTACCCAAGACAAAACCGTCCATGCCCTTTGGTGCATTTTCCAAAATACGCTCTGCCCCGCAGGCGCCGTCCCACCAAAGTTCAAAATCCATTTCCTTCCGAAGAGACAACAGCTTGTTAATCTTGTGACCTACATACGGCAGATACATCTGACCTGCATTGCCCGGATTTACGGACATAACCAGAACCTTTTTTACAATACGAAGCATCTCAAATACGGTTTCCACACTTGTGCCGGGATTGATGGCAATGCCCGGAATCATCCCTGCATCAATCACCTTCTGCAGCGTTGTGGACGGGTGATACTCCGCCTCCGGATGAATATAAACCGTATCCCCGGGACGCAGATTCTTTAAAAACAGCCCGATATGATTGTTCGGATGCTCAATCATCAGATGCACATCCAACGGCTTGTCCGTTGCTCCGGCTATGTACTTCATGTCATTTAAAGACATGGCAAAGTTAGGTAAGTCGGATCGTAGCCATGT
>JAZQJL010000212.1:0-5529 GCA_045541595.1 Lachnospiraceae bacterium
ATTATGACAACAGAGCCAAAGTTTATTCCCATGACTCCTGCGGAAATTACGTTAGAGGATGATTCAAAGCTTCGTCTTCGATTGATTGACTGCGTCGGTTACATGACAGAGGGTGCCCTGGGGCATATGGAAGAAAATGCCCAGCGTATGGTAAAAACTCCGTGGAGCACCGTAGAAATTCCTTTTGCAGAAGCTGCCTCCATCGGAACAAGAAAAGTGATTGAGGATCATTCTACCATTGGAATTGTAGTGACTACGGACGGAAGCTTCGGGGAACTGCCGCGGGAGAATTACCTGGCGCCGGAGGAACAGACCATCCGTGAGTTGCAGGCCATCGGAAAACCGTTTGTAGTATTATTAAATACCGTAAATCCAAATGCAGCGGAAACAAAGGAACTGGTTAGCAGTATGGAAGAACAATACAGGGCAACGGTAGTTCCGGTGAATTGTCTATCCTTAAATGCAGAAGATATTACGAGGATTATGGAGCAGATAGTAGCTTCCTTCCCGGCAAATATTATTTATTTTTCAATTCCGAAATGGGTAGAATTGTTGCCGGCAGATAATTTGATCAAAAAGGGAGTGATTCAGTCGGTGCAGGAGTATCTTTCCAGGGTTTCTTCTATGAAAGAAGTGCTGCAGGAAAGAAAAAATGTAACCGGAGACTACATAAACCGGTTTGAAATTCAGGAATTACACCGGGAGAATGGTGAAGTTTCCGTATCCATTCGAATAAAAGACGAATATTACTACGGAATGCTCAGCGATTTGATGGGAATGGACATTTCCGGCGAGGAAGAGTTCCTCTCTGCAGTGAAAGCTTTGGCAATGGGAAGAAAAGAATGTGAAAGCCTGGGCTTGGCATGGGAGGAAGTTAAATCAGACGGATATGGCGTAGTGTATCCTCAGGCGGATCAAATCCGGATTTCTGAGCCGGAACTTATAAAACATGGCGGGAAGTATGGAGTAAAATTAAAAGCGACGGCACCGTCAACCCAATTAATCCAAGCAGACATTGAAATTGAAATTGCTCCGATTGTGGGTACCATGGAACAGGCAAATGATTTGATTGCCTACATGAAGAATCAGGTGAATGAAGGAAATGACGGAATTTTTGAGACTAATATTTTTGGAAAAACCGTCCGGCAACTGATAGAAGACGGCATAGAAGAGAAAATTGGGAATATTAGTACGGAAAGCAGGGTAAAATTACAAAATACCATGCAAAAAATCGTAAATGAGTGTAATCGGGGAATCATTTGCATCATTATTTAACAAATTTCACTACGAAAGTAGAATAAAATTATACAGAAGTAGTTGACATTATTTGGGCAGTTTGCTATAATATGCACGTAATAAATTTAATATTTATGTAACATTTTATATACATAACAATTATTTTTTTTCGTGGACAATGTACAGTTTGTAACAAATTGCCCAAAAATATTGTTAAAAATTTTGTGGAGGAACCGATGAAAAAGATAGTTAAAAGTGCAGTTTGTCTGTTAATTATTGGAATAATGGCAATGCAGGGACCACTTGTATCTGCAAAGGCAGAAGTGGTAGATGGTGATAATTCTATTGGTGGATTTGCTGAATTATTGGCAAAGTACTATTCCGGTATTGAAGAAGAGGAAGAAGCAGATACAACTGAACTTTTTGCTACAGAATATAAGGCTCCGGAAAATCTTGCGATTGCAAATGTTTCCAGTTCTTTAAATATCAGAAAAGGTCCGGGAACCTCTTATAAAAAAGTTGGTGTTCTGGCAAAAGACGGTGCGTGTATCGTAGAGTCTGTTGATGAAAACGGCTGGGCAAAGATAACGTCCGGTGAGGTTGAAGGTTATGTTTCCGCAAAATATCTTATTACAGGTGCAGAAGCTGTTGCAAAGGCAAAGGAAACAGCTGTTTTATATGCTACCGTAAAAACTAAGGGCAGTTCCCTTAATGTTCGTACAGCTCCAAGTACAACAGCGGATATTATGACAAAGGTTAAGGCAGGAGAGCGTCTTGTTGTAACCAAAGAAGTTGTTGTAAACAAAGAGGACGAGACTTCCCAAATTTGGGTAGAAGTTAAGATGGATGACGATGAAAATGCAAATGCGGTTGCTTATGTTTCTGCAGATTATGTAACGTTATCTTATGAGCTTCACTGGGCAAGCAAATATACTTCCTATGGTCCGGACGTATCCGAGCTTCGTTGCAATATCTGTGACTATGCAAAGAAATGGATTGGTACCAAGTATGTTTGGGGCGGAAACAGCCTGACAAAGGGCATCGACTGCTCCGGCTTCGTTCAGCAGGTGTACAAGCAGTTCGGATATTCTACACCAAGAGTATCCCGTGATATGGCTAAAAAGTATAAGAAGATTTCCATTAGTGAATTAAAGCCTGGCGATTTAATCTTCTACGGAAGAGTAAAAGATAATTATATTAACCACGTAGGAATTTATATTGGTAATAATCAGGTCATTCACTCCAGCACAAACTACAATGGTGTTGCAATTTCCAGCATGTATTTCTATTCCATCTTAAAGTGTGGAAGAATTATTAATGACTAAAAAAGAATAGTTATCAAAAGCAGTTGTTCTTCTTGGCAACTGCTTTTTTTTGTGGTATAGTAGATAGTGGATTTTTATTGATTTGGAGGATGGGCCGGATGGAATTTTTATGGGTTGTAGCAGTTATGATGCTGTTTCTCATTGTCAAAGGTTTTTATGATAAAAAGAAAGCAAAAGAACGTCTGATAATCAGGTTAAAAGAGTCCTGGGGGAAGCTTCCGGAGGAAGAATATTCAGAGGTAAAATTTAATTCCCTACAATACTATTACAATAACAACTTTCAGAATAAACCGAAAAAAGGCTTTCTCTTAGATGAAATTACATGGAATGACCTAAACATGGATGAGCTGTTTTTTATGTTAAATAACACAAATTCTGCCATGGGAGAGGAAGTTCTCTGGGCATTGCTGCATGAACTTAAATTAGAGGAAGAATCCTTAAATGAAAGAGAAAAACTGATTTCGTTTTTTCAGAATAATGGGGCTACAAGGTTAAAACTGGAGACAGATTTTGCATTAATCGGAAAAAATAAAAAGGTGTCCATTTATGAGTATATGGACCAGATTGACCGGGTACGCCGGGAATCCAACCTGATTCATTATATCGGGCTGGCGGGTTTACTTCTTTCCCTTGTGCTGTTAATTTGTTCGGTGGAAAAGGCCGGATTGCTTCTGATTGGTTTTATTATTTTCAATTTGCTGACCTACTATAAAAGAAAGGGCGAAATTGAAATATATTATTCGGTCATATCCTATTTGATCCGTATGTTGGAGCAGGCAGAAAAAGTAGCAAAGGAAGAAATTCCGGATTTTAATGCTTATTTTGTGAAATTGAAAAACAATATTTCATTGCTGAGAAAATTCCGCCGGGGTGCACCGGCAGTGACTCCGCAAAATCCAACAGGAGATATGTTAGCTTTTTTTCTGGATTATGTGCGGATTTTATTCCATACAGATTTAATTCGCTTCAATAAGATGATGAAGCAGTATTTTGCTCATAAAGAATGTATTGTAGAAGTGTTTGAAACCATAGGCTTTTTAGATGCTATGTGTGCAGTTGCATCTTTCCGGACCTGGCTTTCGGAGTATTGTCTGCCGGAATTTACGGAAAACAAGCAGTATACAGCTGTAGAATTACGTCATCCGTTTTTAGAAAAGCCGGTGCCGGCCACCATTCAGACAGAAAAGTCGGTTTTGATTACCGGATCTAATGCTTCCGGAAAATCAACATTTATTAAGTCGGCAGCCATGAATGCCATTCTTGCCCAGACTATTCATACGGTGTGTGCAAAAAGTTATAAAGCAGCGTTCTTTCAGGTGCTGTCCAGTATGGCATTAACGGATAATCTCTTTGGCAACGAAAGTTATTATATCGTGGAAATTAAGTCTTTAAAGCGTATTTTAGACGCTTCCAAAGAAGAAGTTCCGGTACTTTGCTTTGTGGATGAGGTCTTGCGCGGCACTAACACGGTGGAACGGATTGCAGCTTCCTCCAGAATTCTGCATTCCATTGCTAACGCCAATGCATTAATATTTGCCGCAACCCATGACATTGAACTCACCTACATGTTAGAGAACTCTTTTGAGAACTATCATTTTGAAGAACAAATTTTAGAAAATAATATTTTGTTTGATTATCAGCTGAAAGCAGGCCGGGCAACCTCCCAAAATGCTATCGCATTACTTGGAATGCTTGGTTATCCGGAAGAAATTATAAGCAAGGCAAGAACAACAGCCGCCCATTTTCTAAAAGAAGGAGAATGGGAGAAAGTTGCAGACTGACAGCTGTTTTGCAAGGAAGGAAATATATATGAAAGTAACAATTTATACAGATGGTTCTGCCAGAGGCAACCCGGATGGCCCGGGCGGCTACGGCACCATTTTAAGCTATATCGACAATAACGGAACAGAGCATCTTCGGGAATATTCCCAGGGGTTTAAAAAGACCACCAATAACCGTATGGAGTTGCTGGCAGCCATTGTAGGGTTGGAAGCCCTGATCCGCCCTTGTGATGTAACGTTATATTCGGATTCCCAGTACCTGGTTAAAGCATTTAATGACAACTGGCTGGAGGGCTGGATAAAAAAGGGCTGGAAGCGCGGAAAAAACGAGCCGGTAAAAAACGTGGATCTTTGGAAACGCCTGCTTGCAGCAATGGAGCCCCATAACGTTACCTTTGTCTGGGTAAAGGGACACGCCGGACATCCGCAAAATGAGCGGTGTGATGAACTGGCAACCACGGCTGCGGATTCTGATGATTTACTGGATGATGTGGTTATGGAATGATTTTACTTTGATTTTGCAGAAAGTTTTCCGTTTAAGGAAAACAAGGAGGACGAAACATGGCAGAATTTACGCCAATGATGATGCAGTATCTGGAAACAAAGGAACAGTATAAGGATTGTATTTTGTTTTATCGTCTGGGTGACTTTTACGAAATGTTCTTTGAGGACGCTATCACTGTGTCCAGGGAACTGGAGCTTACCCTGACGGGAAAGAGCTGTGGCCAGGAGGAACGGGCCCCGATGTGCGGTATTCCGTACCATGCGGTAGACGGATATTTAAACCGTTTAATCAGCAAAGGGTATCGTGTTGCCATTTGTGAGCAGGTGGAAGATCCAAAGTCTGCCAAAGGTCTGGTAAAGCGCGAGGTAACCCGTATTGTAACGCCGGGTACCAACTTAAATACCCAGGCTATGGATGAAACAAAAAACAACTATCTGATGGGAGTTGCCTATCTGGATAACTGTTTCGGAATCTCTACCGTGGATGTTACCACCGGCGACTATTATGTGACTCAGGTAGAAGAACTCCGCCAGGCCATGGACGAAATTATCAAGTTTATGCCTTCAGAACTGATTTACAATGCGACACTGGAACTATCCGGCATGGATTTATCTGATTTAAAAAACAGATTAAATATTGCCTTAACCCCATTGGCTGACTGGTATTTTGATGAAGAAATCTG
>JAZQJL010000213.1:0-7511 GCA_045541595.1 Lachnospiraceae bacterium
CTCTTTACGCTTTCGTCGTATTTGCTGAGCATTGCCTTGGTAGTTTCTTCTGCCTCGTTGATGCTGCCTGTCATAACTTCCATGACCTCACCAACCTGCTTCATGTTGGCTACCAGTGTCTGGTTGGAAGATTCTACTTCCTTAACCGCATCATCTACAACCTTAATGTTTACACCAAGGGCAGCGGCGTCATTGGTAATGTCGGTTACGCTCTTGTCTACATTGGCAACCTTTTCGATATTTACCTGAATTAAATCTACGGTTTCGGCAATGGATTCCATCATACGGCCGGTGGTCTCTTCCAAATGAGCCAGAGCTTCCATAATTCTGGTGGAGGAAGTTCTGGTACCGCTACTGAGTTCTCTGATTTCTTCTGCTACTACTGCAAAGCCACGGCCTGCTTCACCGGCTCTGGCCGCCTCAATGGAAGCATTCAGCGCCAGCAGGTTTGTCTTGGAGGAAATACCTTCAATCGTACTGGTTTCCTGCTTCACGTTTTCAAATTCGTTCTTAAACTCTGCAAGGATACGCTCTACCTCTGCAGAGAGTTTTGCCATCTTGTTGGTGGTATCCACCACTTCCTTTAAATCTTCGGAACTGGTATTTGCATGTTCCACAGAGGCACTGATTAAACCTACTACCTGCTCCATCAGTTCTGCCACGTTCTTTACCTGATTGTCGATTGCGGTAGTCATTTCTATGGAGGACAGGGTTCTTTCACTAAGCACTTCATTGTTCTCGGAAAGAGAAACCATATCTTTTACTACGTTGTTAGCTCCAACCCTATTTTCATCTGCCAGTTCACGTACAACCGTAACACCGTCTACTACCTGATTGCTGGCACCCTTAACCTTTTCTACGGTTTGTACCACGCGGCGCAAGTTTTCTTCAATGGAACCGGTTAACGCGCTGTCGGATTCTACCAGATGACGAATGGCCATAATAGTACATACAAAGCAGGTAAGTACTATAGCAAACTGAATAGCGCCTTCAATACTGCTGACATAGTCCATCATACCTTTTACGCGGCCGCGGTAAAGATTGCTGGATATAAGCACAAACATGGTGCTCCACATCATAATTCTGATATATTTCGGATTTTTATAAAGTGCAAGAATAGAAATCAGCGGCAGGATGAAAACATAGGAAATTTCATCTGTGGTAGACCAGGAAATAACCGCAAAATAAAGCAGATAGCCCAAGCCTAAAAACCACTTGTAGCCCGGATTATCCATACCCTTTACTTTCAGGAAAATACCCGAACCAAAATACTGCAACCAGCCTACCACCGTGAAAAAGATAAACTGATTTAAATCCACTTCCCCTTCTGTCACCTTTACCCCATAGTAGACAGACACAATAATCATCAGCATGAGCCATGTGGTACCGGCTCTTCTGTTTGCTTTTTCCCTAAAATGGGCTTCATCATAGTTCTGCATAAACCTTCCTCCATTTGTGCTTTTTGCAATCTCTCTTTCGTATTGCGCTATTATATATTTTATCACAAAATCATTTTTTAGTAAAGCTTTATTAAAGCTCCTCCAGCGCTCCGTACGTCACGGCCCTTACCTTTCTGGTCAGTTCTCCGAATCCATATCCGCATTTTTGGACAAAAAACAACAGCACCAAATTTTCTTGCGGATTAATTGTAACATAATTCCCCGTCCAGCCATCCCAACCATATTCGCCAACACTTCCATTGGTTCCTGCCATGCCTTTGTCCTCCAGACATCTCATCAGACAACCGTAGCCGTACCCTTTGGTACTGTCCCAGGTGTAATCCGTCTTCTGCTCTTTTGTCAGATGGTTTTGGGACATAAATTCCACCGTTTTTCTTCCCAGAATCCGCACGTTTCCGCAGGTACCGCCATTTAAAAGCATTTGTGCAAATTTTGCATAATCTCCGATGGTGGATACCATACCGGCTCCGCCGGATTCAAAGGCCACATCTTCTTTGTAATATTCTCCCAGATGACTGCGCAGAAGCGGCACCGGCTTTCCTGTGGACCAATCTTCATAGGCAACGGCAAATCTGTGCCACTTCCTTTCCGGCACGAAAAACCCCGTATCCTTCATACCAAGCGGATGGAAAATTTCATCCCGCAAAAATACACCGAATTTCTTTCCTGACACAGCTTCTACCACTGCACCAAGTATATCTGCAGAAAATCCGTATAACCATTTTTCGCCCGGTTGAAATGCCAGCGGTACCTTCGCCACTTCCCGCATCCATTCCATGGTGTCTACGTATTCCCCTGCCTCCCGACGGGCAATCAGCGTCCGGAAAACTTCATACATCCGGCGGCCGGACTCCAGTTCCTCACAGGGATACGGAATTCCTGTAGTCATATTCAAACAGTCCCATATGGTAATATCTCTGTCAGCAGGCACCTCTCCATTTGCCGTCCAAACCTTCTGCCCTGAAAAACAAGGGAGATATTTGCTTACTGCATCCCGTATATCCAGTTCGCCACGTTCAAATAAAATCATAACCGCCACGGCAGTAACAGGCTTTGACATGGAATACAGATGAAAAATCGTATCCCGGTGCATCGCTATATGATTCTCCTTGTCGGATTCTCCGTACACTTTTCTGTATTTTTCTTCTCCATCCTTCAGGACCAGCAGACTCGCTCCGGCAAATTCTCCGTCAGCAATGGCTTTACAAATCAAATTATCAATAGTTGACCGGTATTCAAACATAATAACCTCCGTTTTTCGTAGTTCTACTCTTTTCCACAAAAAATCTTCCTCTTCTGTGAAGCAAAAATAAAGGCCACCGAAGTATCCTCCGATGGCCTTATATATTTTCTTTTTAGTGCAACCGGAACTTGTTTACCTGCTCTGCAAGTTCTGCCGCCCTTGCCGCCAGTTCTTCGCTGGTTGCCAGGCTTTCTTCTGCAGAAGCTGCATTTTCCTGGGTTACTGCAGCCACCTCGTTGATGCCTTCCTCTACCTGCTTTAAGATTTCAGCCTGTGCTTCAGCAGTTTCCTTGGAGCCCTTTGCCGCATCAGCCGTACCGTTTAATGCCTGAATAATGGAATCAAATGCAACGGCTGTTGCCTCTGTAATCTCGCTGCCCTTGTCAATTTCGGTTACTGTCTTTTCAATCAGTTCCTTGGTGCTGACTGCTGCCTGGGCACTGTCCGTTGCCAGTTTACCGATTTGGTCTGCTACAACTGCAAATCCGCGACCGGCCTCACCGGCTCTTGCCGCCTCAATAGAGGCATTTAAGGACAGAAGACTTGTCTGGTCTGCAATTTCTTCAATGGCAGTGATGATATTAGCAATTTCCGCAGAAATATCTTTGATACGCTGCATTTCTGCCTGTAACTCCACTACCTGCTTGCGCTTTTCTTCTGCATCCTGAACGGATTCCATCATGCCGAGGTAACCCATTTCTGCGCCCTTAGCATTCTCTAACGCCATATTGGTAACCGTATTGATGGTGGCGGTAAGTTCCTCTACTGCGCTTGCCTGCTCTTCGGTGCTGGCTGCCAGTTCATTTGCCGCGGTAGCAATTTCATCGGAGCCACGGTCTACCTGCTCGGAAACCATATGGATATTGGTTAAGGTCTTATTAAACTCAGTTAAAATGAAAACGAAAGATTCCTTGATGCTGGAAAAATCTCCAAGGAAATCTGTAATCTCATTAAAGTTCTTTGTTAAGTCACCCTGGGCCATCTGTGCAAGAATATCGGAAATTTCTTTGATGTAGCCTTCCAGTGTCATCATGGTTCCACGCATGGACTCGGCCACTTCTCCGATTTCATCTTGGGACTGATGGGTAATCAGGGCATGTGCACTCATATCGCCCTGGCGCATTTTTTCTGCCGCTGCAGTAATTTCTTTTAATGGCTCCGCAACACTCTTGGTAACCTTCTTTGTAACGGTTCTGGAAAGTAAAATCAAAAGAACCGCAAACAGCACGCCCACCAGAATCATGACCAGTGCAATACGGGATGCTCTGATACAGTAGTCTTTGCTGACTTTATAAATTTCTTCATTCAGTGTTTCTACCTGCTCGCTGATGGAATTCAGCTGAGGCACTACACCCTCATCAAAATAGATGCCTGCAGAGGTAACACGGCCGTTCCTTAAATGAGTCATGGTCTGATTCAAATTTGGCTCCATCAGAGCAAGATCACTATAAATCTTCTCCAGTTTCATTTTACTGCCATCTGTAATCAGTGTATCTTTTAATACCTCGTACGCCTTGTTCATTAAATCCCAGGCTTCATTAATGTCCTTCTGTGCCTGTTCTGCCGCTGCCTTGGCATCTGCATCACCGACACCGCCCTCTGCTCTTGCGTAGTCCACCGCACGCGGAATCTCTGCCAGTGCGTAACGGATATCTCCTACATAAGTTGCATTGGTTACCGGACCGTAATACATATCCTCTACATAGCTTTCAATTCCCTTCATTGCGCCAAGAAGCGCAACTACTAAAACTAGCGCAAAACCCACAATAATCCCCAGTGAGGTCTGCAATTTCTTTTGAATTGGAGCATTATCAAATATAGCTTCTGTGCTTCTCTTATTTTTTATCTTTTTTGCCATATGTCTTCTCCGATGCCTTTCTCTTTCGATAGTTTTCTAACAATATAACCATAACACTTTAATTGTACAATATCTTTTATCTTCCGTCAAGCAATTACGTTTTTCTTCGTGACCACTTTACTTTTGCAATAAATCGCCATCTATTAATGGCAGTTTATACGCTTCGCAGAGCTTTTTCGCCCGCTCCACGGTTTCTGCATTCAACAGCTGCTGCGGAGAATGGGCGTCCATACCGATAATCACTTTATTGCCCACTTCCTTTGCAATTTCCAGGAAACGTTTTGCCGGATACTGTCTGCCTTCCCAAAGCCCCAGAATATTGATTTCCAGCGGAATATCCGCCTCCTTCATTGCCCGGCACAAGCGTGTCATATGCCGGCGGTACAAAGCCTCTTCCCCGGTAAAATTCACAAGGTCCGGATGGGCCATATACAGATATCTGCCGGAGCGGATGCCTTCGATGGCAATATCCACATACCCCTTTAACACTTCCTCCTCCGGATGCTTCCAACCGGTGTATACGGAATCATACTCTGCTCCCAGGAAATGCTGGCCCTGAATCATGTAGTCCAGCGGGTAATCTTTTAACAGCTCATCCTGCGCCTCCGTCAGGCCCGGACAATGCTCCGTCTCAAAGCCGATGTAGATTTTAATGTCCCTTGCATACTCCTTTTTTAAAGACTCCAGACTGTGGAAATAGTCATCCACCTCCCAAGGGGCCATCCGCATGCCGGACACAAAATCCTTCCGCGGAAATACCCACGGGCAGTGGTCTGCAAAGCCCAAAATCCGAAAGCCCGCCTGAATGGCAGCTTCCACGTATTCTCTGTCTTCACCGGAAGCGTGATGACAACGCTTCGTGTGTGTATGATAATTTGCAATCATTGTGTTTCTCCTACCTGTCATATGCCTGAATATAGACAAAATTTCCGTTGTTTCTGCCGTCATGGTACTGCGGATTTAACACTGCCTCCACAAAATCTTTACCCTCAGGACCGTTAATCACTACCCGGACGCCCAGCGCCGCTTCCACATCAGCCGTAACAACATCGTCCAGGAAAACGTTTTCTCCGGTACGCAGCATATTGGACGGAACAATAACAGCATCGCCCAGCTCCGTACCTGCTTCCTGTTTTTCTTTTAACTGTGCAATCAAATCCTGACCGGTAACCAGACCGGACACCGTAATGGTTTCTCCGAAGAAATCATTGCGGATCGGAATGACATGAATCTTTAAACCGTCAAACTGCGCCATTAACTCTTTCGCAAGTTCCGAAAGCAACGGTGCCGCCAGCCTTCCGGTGGCAACCGTAACGGTCCGGTGCAGATTTTTCTTTAATTCCGCATACCGGCTGCTCAGCTTCAACTGCTCCATGGCTTCCTCAAATTCTGTCCGAAGCAACCGCATCATGCCCACACCGTTTTCCAGCTGTATATAACCGTCGTAGCGGTCTTCCTCCGGAAACTCCCGCTCTGCCGTAATGTACCACTCGTCACTGGCATGAATAAAATGCAATCCGTATTCTTCAAAGCACTTCTGCTGATATCCTTCAATCAAATCGATAATTTCACCGGCCTCTTCTTTGGTAAACAGCTCCAGCGGATACAACCCTTCCCGATATTTTGTAATACCTGCAGGCACTACGGAAACACTGCGCATATGGGGCAGATACCGCATCAAATCCTCAATACTGCGCTTTAACTGTGCACCGTCATTGACACCCTTGCAGCACACAATCTGGCCGTTCATTTCTATCTGATTCTCATACAACTTCTGAAGGTACTTTAACTTTTCCCCTGCAAAACGATTGTTTAACATCTTACAGCGCAGTTCCGGGTTGGTGGTCTGCACGGAAATGTTGATTGGCGCAAGCTTTAAGCGGATAATGCGGTCGATATCCTTATCCTTCATGTTGGTAAGGGTAATATAATTGCCCTGCATAAAGGAAAGTCGGGAATCGTCATCTTTAAAATACAGAGTTTCTCTCATGCCCGGCGGCATCTGGTCGATGAAGCAGAACATACACTTGTTGGTGCAGGAACGGTACTCACTCATAAGGTCGTTTTCAAACTCCAGTCCCAAATCCTCTTCTTCGTCCTTCTCCACTTCTAACAACCATTCTTCCCCGTTTGCTTTCCGGATTAATACCTCCAGATATTCCTCCAGTATCATGCAACGGTAGTCAAAAACATCTTCTATTTCCTGATTATTGATGGCAAGTAAAACATCTCCTGCTTCCACTTCCAGTTCTTCCGCAATGGAACCCGGTTCTACTGCCTTAATGATGTGCTCTGTTGTTTTCATCGGATTTACTCCTTTTACATACAAAAAATCCACTATACTAACTTTATAGTATAGCGGATTTTGAGTAAAAGTACAAATAAATTTTATTTCTTTGCTATTTTGTCAATAACAGCAAAAACAACGGTTCCAACAGCACCAATCGCAAGCGTCAAAAACGTAAAGCTTCTCAAGGACCACAGTATCACCTCAAAATCCGACAATCCCATTAAATATAGGCAATATCCAAGCATCAGAAAAACGCCGGATAAACATACATTGGCGACAACACTCCCCGCCCTGCCCTGCTTTATGGTACGGACCATCTGCACTAAATAGAGTCCAAAACAAAGAATAATGATGCACATTAGCTGACCGTTCAGGGCCACCCCTGTTTTTTTCACCGGAAAAACAAACAGAAACTGCAGCGTTCCGATCTTTATGTTGTTTAAGGAAACAAACATCATGGTAATACCGTATCCCATTCCAGCCAGTGCTCCTGCCGCAGAGCCAACATCCCACCTATCCACAGGACGCAGCTTCGTCTGATTCCGGCTCACCAGCCAGGTCATGGCCATACACACCGGCAATGTAATATAAAGCACCGGCAGGGGCACTCTTCCGTAATAGCCTTCATAGTTCAACACAAAAAATATGGTCACCAGCATC
>JAZQJL010000214.1:0-3796 GCA_045541595.1 Lachnospiraceae bacterium
TGGATTTATGCAATAAAAATTACATAAAAACCTACGGCAAGGTAGTGAAGGTGGTCGGTCTTACCGTGGAATCCACCGGGCCGGAAGCAAAAGTAGGAGACACCTGCCGCATTATTTTGTCCGGCACAAAAAAGTCAGTGCTGGCAGAGGTGGTTGGTTTTACCGACGGAAGACTCCAGCTGATGCCGTACGAAGATATTTCCGGTGTTCAAATCGGGGACTATGTGGACGGAGACTGTGAATCTGCCCGGGTTCCGGTAGGGCCGGAATTACTCGGCATGGTATTAAACGGTCTCGGACAGCCCTTTAACGGTGAAGAATTACAGTTAAAGGAATACCGGAATTCCGATGCGATGCCGCCAAATCCAATGGAACGTGTGCTTATCCAGGAGGTTCTGCCCCTTGGAGTAAAAGCCGTGGACGCTATAATGACATTGGGTAAGGGGCAGAGAATCGGTATTTTTGCAGGTTCCGGTGTCGGTAAAAGTACATTGCTCGGAATGTTCGCCAGAAACACCAAAGCAGATATTAACGTCATTGCCCTGATTGGTGAGCGTGGCCGAGAAGTAAGGGAATTCTTAGAGCGCGACTTGGGAGAAGAAGGTGTCCGCCGTTCCGTAATAGTGGTGGCAACTTCAGACCAGCCGGCATTAATTCGTAAAAAAGCAGCAAAAACAGCTACCGCCATTGCAGAATATTTCCGGGATTGCGGTAAAGACGTATTGCTGATGATGGACTCCATGACCCGTTTTTCCATGGCTCAGCGTGAAATCGGTCTGGCGTCGGGAGAACCTCCGGTATCCCGCGGTTATCCGCCAAGTGTATATGCGGAAATGCCAAAACTGCTGGAGCGTGCCGGAAAAACCGCAAAAGGCTCCATCACAGGAATTTATACCGTATTGGTAGACGGTGATGACATGAATGAACCAATTGCGGATACGGCCAGAGGTATTTTGGACGGCCATATTGTATTGTCAAGAAAAATGGCCCATAAAAACCATTATCCGGCCATTGATATTTTACAGAGTATTTCCCGAGTGATGAGTTCCATTGCAACCAAGGAGCATAAACAGTTTGCCAATCAGTTAAAAAATGTACTGGCAACCTATAATGAGGCGGAAGATTTAATTAACATCGGTGCCTATAAATCCGGCTCCAATAAGGAGATTGACTATGCAATTTCCAAAATAAATGCAGTAAATGAATTTTTGAAGCAGCAGGTGGATGAAAAGTTTACCTTTGAAGAAACCATCGAATTGCTGAAGGGAATTTTCGTAGATGGCTAAATTTGTTTATAAAATGCAGAGCTTATTAAATATTAAAGAAAAACTGGAGGACCAGGCAAAAACTGCTTTCGGTCTTGCAAAGGCTGCATTAAACGAAGAAGAGGCAAAATTGGCAGAACTGATTGCCAGAAAAAATCAATATATAGAAAATAAACGGCAGGAAATGGCGTCCTCCATCAATGTACATGAACTGACTCAGCTGGAGCATGCCATAAAATCCATGGAATACCGGATTGCTGAGCAGATTCTGGTAGTGAAGCAGGCGGAAAAAAATGTCCAGCTGGCCCAGGCCAAGCTGGAAAATGCAATGAAGGAGCGAAAAATCCAGGAAAAGCTTCGGGAGCATGCCCTGGAGGAGTTTTTAAAAGAAATGGAAGCTGCCGACCAACAGGAAATCAATGAGCTTGTTACATTCCGCTTTGGAAAAGCAAAAGAAAGGGAAGAATAAACATGGCAAAAAAAGATAAAATTCAGGATCTGGATAAGGAAGAACGCGGTGGTGGCGGTAAAATTCTTACCGTCCTGATTATTTTTCTGATTGTACTTATTTGGCTGGCTATTCTTGCCTTGCTGATTAAATTTGATGTGGGCGGTCTGGGCAGTGAAGTGCTCCGGCCGGTATTAAAGGATATTCCGGTGATTAATCGGATTCTTCCGGATGTTTCCGAAGAACAGGAAGCGTATGAAAATGCTTATCCGTATAAAAATCTTGCAGAAGCGGTGGAATATATTAAGGAATTAGAGAAACTTGTCGATAAATATAGAGAGGAGAACTCTGATTATGCCGCCCGTCAGGCAGAGATGCAAAAGGAACTTGATTCTCTGCGTCATTACGAAGAAGAGCAGGATGCATTTGCCAAGCTTCGTGAGGAATTTGACAAGGAAGTGGTATTTAACGAGAAGGCCCCATCTACGGACGAGTACTTAAAATGGTACGCCGCCATGTATCCGAACAATGCAGCAAAAATCTATGAACAGCTTTTGGAAAAACAAATGATTGAAGACAAAATCCAGAAACAGGCCGATGATCTTGCTCTTATGGATCCGGCTGCTGCCGCTGATGTTCTTTCCGAAATGTCCAGTGATATTGATTTAGTTTGCAGACTGTTGGATTGCATGAAAAAATCCATCAGATCGGCTATTATGGAAGAGATGGACCCGTTATATGCAGCCAGAATCGTAAACCGTATGGTTGAACTGGGATTAGAGGACCTCGAATAGTTGTATCAAAGAGGAACGGACTCCTTTTGATATCAGGAAAGGAGAAAACATATGCAGACACAACAGATTTTTGGTGTCTCCGGTGGCGGAATGTTATTTTCAGCAAAGAACGCTTCGGTGAAATCCGGTGATGGCAGCTTTGACCAGCTGATCCAGATGTCACAGAACGCAGGAGCAGGAAATGAACAGGTAACAAAACCGGTGGAGACAAAAAAAGAATCTGCTGTAGAGGCTACAAAAGCCGAACAGCCGGAAGAACCGGCGGAAGTATCTTCCGAAATGAAAGATACCACGGCTACAGCAGAAGAAAAGCCTGAACTCAAGAAGGCAGAGGGCGCGGAAGAAGCAACCGACGTGGAAGCTGCGGAACGTGCGGCCGGAATCCTGAATCAGGTGGCAGAAGCGGTAAAGGAAATATTAGGATTAAGTGAAGAAGAACTGAATCAGTTTATGGAACAGCTCGGAATTACAAATCTAGACCTGATTAGTCCGGAATCCCTTCAAAATCTTGTTCTCATGGCAAACAGTGAACAGGATGCAGTAGTACTTTTAACCGATGACAAATTACTTGCTGCGGTAAATGAGCTGACAACAAAGGTGGATCAGATTTTACAGGAGGCAGGTGTTACACCGGAGGAACTGATGAATGCATTAGAAGATCCGGAGTTCGGAGCATTGGTGGAAGAAGCAATGGAGCAGCTGGCAGAAGCTGACACAGAGTCAGAAACAGATGAGTCTACACAAGTAGAAAATGCAGCATCTATTGAGACAAACACCGCAGAGGTAACTACTAAGGCAGAAATTCAAACCGATGGAAAAACCACGGATGATTCTGCAAAAGAGCAGAAGGGAAATGATTCTACACAAGTAGATAACTTTGCGGAACAGTTTGTACAGAACTTACAGCAGGCGGCGGAAGAAATCAGCGAAGTGACAGGTCAGAAGGACATGGTTCAAATGATCCGTGAGATTGCTGACCAGATATTAGAAACAATAAAAGTATCCGTCACATCAGAAACCACGAGCCTTGAAATTGTTTTAACACCGGAGGAATTAGGTAAGGTTAACTTAACTGTTTCTGCGGAACAGGACGGTATGCTGAAAGCAAAGTTCGTAACAGAAAACGAACTGGCCAAGGAAGCTATCGAACGTAACCTGGTGCAGTTTAAAGAAATGCTTCAGGAACAGGGCCTTAAAGTGGATACCATCGAAGTAACCGTAGGAAACTTTACGTTCGATAAGAACGGACAGGCCGGTGAAAATTCACAGGAAGAAAAGAAAAACGGTAA
>JAZQJL010000215.1:0-12433 GCA_045541595.1 Lachnospiraceae bacterium
CGGCGGGATTGACGTCGGCCCCGGATTTGGGGTAGGAGTTGGTGTTACCGTTGGCCCCGGGTCAGGGGTAGGCGTTGCGGTTACCGTGGGCATCGGGGAGATTGCAGGATTCGGAGCCGGCTCAGCAGCTTTTGCCGAGGTGGCCAGGGTAAGAATTACCGCCACCACCAAAATTACACTGAACAGGCTGACACCGAAGGTGATTTTCTGCATTTTCATGATGGCCACAATACGTTCCTCAATGGCATTTTCACTAAAATGACTGAAGAGTGATGCTGCCTGGGTCCGATTTTCCTCCATGTGAATTAGCGTCATAGCATAGGAAGAACGGTCCTCTCTGCTATGTTGCAGGACACTTTCGTCGCAGGAAAGCTCAATGTCCCGGTTAAACAGATAATACATTACCCACACCAACGGGTTAAACCAGTGGAGACAGAGGGCAGCAACCATGAACAGCTTTGCCACCTGGTCGAAACGGCGGATATGGGTAAATTCGTGACATAAAATGTAGTCTGCCTGCCTGAGATCGGACCAGTCCATGGTCTTTGGCAACAGAATGACCGGGCGGAAAATGCCGTAGGTCAGAGGTGTTGAAATCAGGTCGGACTGCCGGATGGAAATGGTACGCCGCAGGGGATGGGCGCTCAGCCAGTGCAGGGCAAAGGGCTCCTTTACCGGAAGAGAGGTGCGGAATTCCCGGTAGCACTTCAGATACGTGAGGAGAAAATAGAGACCGCAAAACAGGGTGCCCACACCCGGAAGGAAGGATAATATCCGGTTGAAGTGAAACGTGCCGGTGGTGTGAATAGCCACGGTGTCTGTTTCAAACTCTGTGGTTGACGGCATATCCTGTAAGAGCAGAGGCTCAAAAACAAATTCATTCGGAAGTCCGGATGCAGTTTGAACTGTCTGCCCGGATGTGTGACTTGCAGGAGCCGGCGGTAACCCAAGCAGGGAATAAATGCTGAAGGATGAGGAAATTTCAAAGGGCACCAGAAGGCGCAACAAGGCAATTCCCCACAAAACTAAAAAGATTTTCTTTGGAAGTTTATGTAAAGTGAAGGTGCGGATTAGGACAATAGCCAGAATAATGACGGCACCGTAAATACTCATATGAAATAGTGACACAGACAATTCCTCCTTTCACAAGACTGCAGTAGTTCCTGTCTGATTTCAGACTACCACAGTCTTATAGACGTGTCAATAAAATTATGGGGGTTCGGGAACATAGCTCAGGCTGTACCAGGTGATGGTAGTATGATAACGTTTATTGCAAAAGTCTTTATGACCGGGACTACCCTGCATCCCCGCGGGGAAGGCGGCAGCTTCGCAAAAAGCAAATGTCGGCAGGGTGGAATCCATTTCTTCAGGAAGCGCGTCCGGTACTTCAGAACCCACCACGGAATAGGCATGAGCGTTCGGATAGAAAAAGGAAGTGTAATCCGACAGGTTGCTTAACAACCGGTTATCCGTGAACAGAATCAGGTTGAACTCCTCCGTATCTGCAAGATGCTGCCCCGCCAGGAGCTCTTCGGTATAGACCAGCATATATTTCATGGGTTGCACATGCCGGTAGTACACAAAAGAGTGATGCTCCAGGCTAAAATGAAGCTGTCCCAGTGCCAAAAGCACAACCAGAGAGGCCGGCAGCAAAAGCCTTGGCGGGCGGACCGGATGTTTTTTAAAAAACCGGACAGCCACAAAGAAGACAGCGGTGACAAATACGGGAATAATCAGCATATTCCGCTGGATTTCATGTGCTTTCTGGTAACCGGTGTAGCCCGTCAGATAGCTGGAAAAGAAGGCGGTAAGCATCATCCAGCCCGCAATCAGAAAATCGTGGAACTTCAACATGCAAAGCAGGGAGAAGAGCAGGTAGGCAATCAGCAAAAATAGCCACATGCCCCAAAACAGGCCTTCCCGATCCAGGAAAAAATCAAACCAGGAGGAGAAGATTGCTTTTAGTATGGAGGGTTCCGGATTAACCGTGGTAATCATGTCCTTTTGACGGGTAACCAGAGTGGCGGCGAAATAGCAGCAAAGCTGGAGCACCAGGACAAAACACAAGACAATCTGCCAAAGGCGGTTCCGACCGGTCGGAGAACGGAAATCCCTTCGGAGGCGGAAGGTCGCGCTGATTCCCCAAAGGAGGAGAAACACAACCAGGAAGCCAAAGAAGGCAAGCACCGGAGTGTAGGAGTTGCAGCACATGCCGCCTACAAAAGAAAGGCTGATTAGTCCGGCAACATCCCGCTTTCGGTAAAAACGCAACAGGAGGGCCAGCCCAAGCATAGTAAATGCCACCGGAGTCAGAGTCTGCTCAAAATTCATGAAATATTCCGTGATGTAAGGAAATACCGGCAGGGCATATACCGGAAGCAGAGCGTATGCTTCCCGGATGCCGGATTTTCTCAGCCATGCCCGAAGCTCCAGAAATAACAGAGTCATCCCTGTCAGGAAAGGAAGAGCAAATCCCAAATGTAAAGTAAAAACGCTGCGCCCGAACATCAGGGCAGGCAGGGCGTTCAGCACATATTGCCGGTTGGCGTAATCCAAAAAAGCCACACCGGTGTAATTCAGGTCTTCGGCCTGAAAGGAGCTTAGTCCTGCGGCTGTCTGCAAGGTGGCCTCGAAGCTGATGTCCGAGTAGCTTAGATTGCCGATTCTTACACAAAACAACAGATGGAGTAAAAGAAAGCCAAAGAACAGCAGGAAGCGGCGGTTTTTCAAGTCGGAACACAGGGTTTGCCATGCAGTAATCAGAAACAGAAGGAAGCAAAGCAGGGCAGTGGAAAGCCAAAGGCGGGAAGCAATAATAGAAAATACTCCGCCAATTCTATAGGCCAAAAGCTCCAAAACCGAGAGAAAAAGGAAATAGAGCGTCAGGATTTTTCCGGATGCAGATGAAATTTCTTTGGTTAACAGTTTCATGATGTGCTCCCCTCCATATACACTACTGTGGTAGTTTGAGTTATCTATACACTACCACAGTAGTGCAAGTTTGTCAACACTACCGGAGTAGTTTGGCTTAAAATTAAATATAAAAAAGGTTGACAATGTAGTACGGTTGTGATATATTAAAATCGTACTACAAATTAGTACGTCTTGAACTACCTATATAGGAGAGGAACCTCGCGAATTCCTCGAAACATCAAGAAAACAAGGAGAATTAACATGGAATTAAAAAACATTGAGCTCACAAAAACAGAATGGACCGTCTTAGAATGCCTGTGGGAGGAGTCCCCGAAAACGGTAATGCAGATAGTAAAGGATATGAAAGAACGTGCCGGCTGGGCAAAAAGCACCAGCACCACCATGGTGAAGCGTATGACGGAAAAAGGCCTGCTTCGCTGTGAGGAGGGAGAAAAGGCAAGACTGTATTATCCGATGGTGGATCAGGAGGAAGCTACCCATCAGGAAACCGAGTCTTTCTTAGAACGGGTATATCAGGGAAGTGTGGGCTTAATGATGAGTGCCATGGTAAAAAGAAACAATTTAACGGCAGAAGAGATTGCGGCATTACATGCGCTTTTGGACGAGGCGGAAAAGAAAGGAGGAAAATAGCATGACGGAATGGGTTTTAACATCGTCGGTGCTTATTTTACTTGTTCTGGCAGTACGTGGTTTGTTCAAAAACAGGATGAAGGCAAAGAATATCTATGCTCTGTGGCTGCTGGTGCTGCTTCGGCTTTTGTGTCCGGTTAACTTCGGAGAACTTTCTTTTAACCTTTTGTCCCTGGCAGAAGAAGCAAAGGAGGAGGTTTTTGAATCTCACAACTTTCTATACTCAGATTTGGGCAATTCAATAAAAAATGCGCAGTATTCGGAAGCGTGTTCTGAGATGCTGAATGACGTTCTTTCGGTGGAGGATGCAGCAATCGTAGAGTCGCCGATGGAGAGCGAAAATACCGTGGTCACAAAAGAACCGGGTTTTTCTTTCCCGAAAATCAACTGGAAAAAGGTAGTTTCATTTGCATGGATTGCCGGTATGGCAATGATGTTGGTGGTTATTTTTAGTGTAAATATTTCTTTTAGCACAACATTGGGGCTGTTTCGGAAGCAATTGCCGGTGTTGGAGAAAAAAGGCAACAGGAAACAAAAGGTTTCTGTATATTTGGCAGACGGAATTGTGTCGTCCTGTCTGTATGGAGTGATTCGCCCATCTATTTACTTGAATAGAACGGGAATGAGTGAACAGGAGAAAACATATTGTGTGGAGCATGAGTATAGTCATTATCTGCAAGGTGACATGGTGTGGTCGTTGTGCCGGGCTCTCTGTCTGATTCTGCATTGGTATAATCCCCTGGTGTGGCTGGCTGTAATGCTGTCCAAAAAAGATGCGGAGTTGGCTTGTGACGAGCGGACTATCGAGCGTTTGGGAGAAGAAGAGAGGTACCGTTACGGTCATACCCTGGTGGAATTGGCAGCAGCCCAGTCCCGTGTGATACAGATGTTTGGCATGGCAACGCTCATGGCTTCCGATGAAAAGGAGGTTGTAGACAGAGTGAAAGCAATTACAACAAAGAAACAAACAAAGATTGTTACAGGAATACTGGTTGCAGTTTTAGTTGTAGGAATAGGTTTCTTCGTGTTTACCGGAGAGGCAAAGGACCGGGATAACAATAAAACAGATATAGCATCGAGAACGGAAACAGATGTGCCGGTACCAAGTGTAACAGTAGCTGTCTCTGAAGAAAATTCTGCGATAAATACGGATTTTTCGCAGAATAAGTCAGAGGAAGGCCATTTCCCAAAGGATGGATATGCAATAAAGAGCTGTGTTGTAAGAAGCGAAGCATCCATGTCCGGAGAGTTTGTTACATGGTTGTATAGTGGATTTCAAGTTACTGTTTTAGACGTAGAAGAGGATTGGAGCGGAACCCAATGGTGTAAAGTTATGCATACAGAACAAAACAGTTCATGTGAAGGTGTTGGTTATGTAAAAAGTGATGATATTATCTACCCGGGAACATTCCGTTTATATGAGGAAAAAAACAAAGATGGCGCTTATACGGAACTCTTTTATTATCCGTACTATATTGGCATAGTTGATGTGGGAGACGAGTGCTGGTTTCGTGTTGGAACTTTAGACGGTGAAAAGGGATGGGTCTTATTTGGCGAACACGAATATGTGGATGATAGAATATTAGAGAAGTTGCAATTCTATAAGGAAGTGCAGAACAATATCACGTATCAAACGCTTTCCGTCAATGGTTGCGCGCGCCTGTCGACCTCAGATGGAGAAGGCTGGCTGGTTGATTTAGACGGTGACGGAACGGAGGAGCATCTGTATGTGGATGAGAACAGTGTTCAAGTGGACGGAAAAATAAGGCTCATATATCCAGGAAAGAAATATTTTTGGCTTTTAGACTACGGGTTTTCCGATGGAACGTATGCGCTGATGGACAGCACCGGAAGTGTATATGCTTATGAAAACGGAGAGTTTTACGAGATTATGAATATGCTTGCCTTATATGAAGAATTGGAGTATAAGCAACTGCTTGCGGAAGAATAAAATAAAGGAAAGCTGTAAGACCCCTTACACCCAGGGTCTTTGCAGCTTTCTTTTTTACTTAATTTCCACTACCCGGTAGCCTGCCTTTTGCACGGCGGCAATCAATTCGCTGTCGCTGACCTCTCTCGCCATAGAAACCACAGCTTCCTTTGTCTTTAGATTGACTTTGGCAGAGGCGCCGTCAATTTCATTGATGGCCTTTTCTACCCAGCCTTTGCAGTGGTCGCAGGTCATGCCGTCCACCCGGAGAATTTTTGTATCGACAATGCGGTCCAATTTCTTTTCCGGTACCGGTGTAGCCTGGCTTCCGCCACCGCAACAGCTGCTCTCATGTTTAAAATGTTTGATGATGGCACGGATGCCAAAGGCAAATAAAAGGGCTAAAACTGCAATAATAATTATATTTTCCATGTGAATTCTCCTTGTGTGTTAGTTGCCACTAACTATAAGAATACACGGAAACAACGGATTTGTCAAAGAAAAGTTCTATAACGGATTTCTTAACAGATCCTCCAAAAGGCCAAAGGGCATCGGACCCATTTCCAATAGGAATTCATGGAAGGCATAGTCACTGTATTCCTCTGCCCAAAGCTCTTGCGCCAGAGTCTGAAGATTTGCAAATTCCAGGTATCCTACCGCGTAAGGCAGATAGGCTCCCGGCTCGGAAAGCAGGGTCTGATAAATCAGGTCGGAGGATTCCTTCGGGAACCCGTATCCGCCCAGGAAACTTTCCAATTGTTCCGGGGTGTAGCCGTCATAGTGAATATAAATATCCGACAGGGCATACAGGCACAGAGTGGCAATCTGGTCTGCCTGTAAAAAGGAGGTCAGGGCATCGGAGAAGCCGGCGTATTTGTAACAGTAGGTTTCCACATAGGTGGCCCAGCCTTCTTCGTAGCCGGTGGCGGAGAGCAAGTATCTCAGAGGATGAATTTCGCCGGAAAGGATAGCAATGGTCTGATATAAATGTCCCGGATAACCTTCGTGCACAATGGTCGGAAACAGCGCATCCGGGTCATATTTCGGATTGCCGTTAACGTAAATGACACCGGCTTCGTAGTCATCGATGGGAGGCACCAGGTACATAGCCGGACTGACGAATTCCTCCAGAGAGTCGGGAATGTATTTGATATTGTATTCACCGCAGTTTACATAAGGAAAATCTGTCAAAGATTTTGCGGTAACATATTCCACAATCAGATCCGGGTCGGTTTCCGGGTAGTCCGGAGTTAGAGCGTCCTCATATATGGCCGGGTTTTCGGCCAGCGCAGCCGCCATGATACTGCAGCCGTCAAGAATAGCAGCGGAAAGCATTTCTTTGATTTCATCCATGGATTTGTCCGTTCCGGTGCTGAGGGAGGCAAGCAAGCTGTAGAATTCCCTGCCTTCCTCAAAATGAGCAAGACCGTATGCATTCTTGCCGGTGCCGAGACAGGCGGTCAGGGTTTCTGCCAGTAAATCGTAAGCCGGAAACACATAGGAATGCAACGCGGAGCGGTTTTGCAGGATGTATTCGGTTTTCTCAGAGAGGGTCAGGTCCAAATCCTCAAGACGGTCCTCAAATGTGCTGATAAGAAAATGAGTGTCCGGGTCCTTTACAAAATTTTCGCATTGGGCGATGATTTCCTTGGCGGTTTCGTCGTTCATAAAGTAGCCGGCAGCACTTTTCTCCTGCTCAAATTCGGCAAATTCCTTAAAGTAGTCGTAAACGCATGGTAACAGGGCAAGATAGTGCTCCACGTCTGCCTTTGTTTCAAAACCGTATTCTGCCAGCACAATGGGAAGCTGGGCCTGGTAGCCGGTGGTGGGGCCCAGAAGCTCGGAAAGATACGGAGAAAAGTCATCCTGCAGGGTCAAATCCAGGTGATGCTTTAAGGAAAGATAGGTCAGATGATCTTCTTCGGAAAATCCGGAAGGGTCGTAGGTAAGCAGCTGTTCATACAGGTCCAGCGCCTCCTCGTCAGGGGAGACGGCATCTTTCACGGAACCAAGCGTAATGGGATAATCGGCAATGCCGTAATTTTCCGGCCGGGCCAGAGAGTAGCGCAGGGAAATGGTATCAGAGGTGACTTCTTCTACAAAAATGCTGTTGGCAAACTCCTCAAAGGTGGGAGTCGGTGTGGGAATGCCGGAAACTACGCCGGAATGGTCGCCGGTCAGAGGCGGCTGATCTGCGGTGCAGCTGGAAAAGAGCAACAAAAAGCACAGGGGAAGAGTATGTAAAAGATAACGTTTTTTCATATAGGGTTCCTTTCTTGTCCGGATAGAATTGTTAAAGTGCCGGTACTAATATGTGTATGCAGCCGGGGAAGGGAATATGAAAAAAGAATTATTCAAGCAACACTTGAATGATAAATATATTTTTCAAGTAGAGCATGCTGTACAAATGGCGGCAAAACAGGTATAGTAAACATGTAAGAGGAAAGCATAGGAGGAACAACGGAGATGGAATTTTCGGAAAGACTGGCAATGGCACGTAAAAACAAAAAAATGACTCAAGGCGATGTGGCAGAGAAACTTGCAATTTCCTTTCAAGCGGTCAGCCTGTGGGAGCGGGGAGAAACTCTTCCGGAACTGGAAAAGTTATCGGAACTTGCAGAACTGTATCAGGTAAGTCTGGACTGGCTGCTGACCGGCAAGATAGAGGAAAAGGTGTATCCGGATTTTCAAGATACGCTTTCGGACCGGCTTTTTGATGAAGGAAGAATGTACACCTACGTAAAAACCTATGCTGCGGTTAAAAATTTGCAGCAGACGTCGAAAGTGTTGCCATTTGCAAGGAAACTCCACGAGGGTCAGACCAGAAAAGGGAAGGACGGCGTTCCGTATATTTATCATCCGCTGATGATTGCCTGCCATGCACTGGCATTAGGATTGGATGATGATGACCTGGTATCGGCTGCATTGTTGCATGATGTCTGTGAGGATTGTGATGTGGCAATTTCTAATCTTCCGGTAAATGAAGTAACCAAAGAAGCAATTGCACTTCTGACAAAGGATAAAACAAAGCAACAGACAGAGGAAGCATATTATGAAGCAATCGGAAAAAATTCTATTGCAGCCATGGTAAAATTAATGGATCGATGTAATAATATTTCCGGCATGGCAGCCGGGTTTTCAAAAAAGAAAATTTCAGAATATATCAAAGAAACAGAGCAATATGTGTTCCCGCTAATGCAAAAAGCAAAAAGTGAGTATCCGCAGTATTCTAACCAGATTTTTATACTTAAGTATCATATGCGTAGTGTTATGGAGGCACTGAAGCATCAGTGCTAAAAGAAGTAGAAAGAAAAGTCGATGGAGGATCCATCGGCTTTTTTTACAGGTTAAGAATTTGCCCGTTTCTGCCGAAATATCTATCAGATGGAATGAAGGGGAAGCACGGACGGCCTCCCCGCCTGTTATGAACGGACTCATAAACTACAGGCATTCAGGAGAGATAAAATATGAATATGTTAAATGCATTATCCGCATATGGCGTACAGCAAAAGGAATCTACCGCAAAGCCGCTTTCCAATCCGGATGCGGCCGCAAAAACCACACAGACTTCCTTTGCGGAAGCGATTCAGTATACAGACGAAACGACACTGAAACAGCAGCAGACATCAGATATTTATTCTAAAAACGGCATGGGTGGCGAACAGGAAACTCCGGTAACAAAAGAGGAGGGCACCGAGGCCGAGCAGAATCAGGAACGTCTGGATAACGTTTCTGGCAGAATGACGGAAGAAGATATGGCAGAGCTCCAGAAGGAAGGTTTCTCCGTAGGTGAGATGACCGTGGAGCAGTTAGAGGCAGCCATGGAGCGCATTAAGCTTCAAAAGGAAATGACCGCGGCGGCAATGGAAAACCAGGTGCAGCAGATGGCGGATGACAGAGCTGCCATCCTTCAGCAGGCGGTGAAGATGCTTGCCGGCAATCCAAAGGCAGAAATGATTGCAGAAAAACTGTTAAAGGCAAATATTCCGGTAACCCAGGCAAATTTAGAAAAGGTTGCCGTGGCAATGGAAAAGGCAGGAAACGGTGTGAAGTTATCGCCGGAAGAATGTGAATACATGGTGCGGAACAAGCTGGCTCCGACTTTGGAAAATGTGGCAATGGCAAAGTCTGCGGCCCAGACCTATTCTAAAAAGGAGCATGCCCTAACACAGGAGGCGTGGGCGCAGTTGGAGCCAAAGGTGACCCATATGCTGTTCCAGGCTGGTCTTCGTGCCAATAAGGACATGATGAATGCGGCTCAGACATTTATTAAGAAAGATATTCCGTTAACTGTGGATAACTTAAAGTCCTACAGCCTGTTGGCGGGGATAAAGCTGTCTGCAGAAGACGTACTGACCAAAGCAGTGGATGCCCTTTCTGTAGGACAGGATCCAAAGAATGCAAATCTGTTATCTTCCACCGCAAAGGAAGTGCGTCAGATTTTACATAAGACCGGTAAGGTAACCGGCCAGGCTGTAGACTATGCGGCTGCCAAGAGAAGCAGTGAACTTCCGGGAGTGGAAGGCGACAAGATTGACCTGACCCTCGGCGACTTAACCGAAGCCCAGGAGCTGCTGGACAACGACAGTCCGGAGGCAGCAAATTATCTGCAGAACTTTGCAGAAAACGGTGCGGCTCAGGCGGCTTCCATCCGGGCAAGACGTCAGCTGGAAGAAATCCGTGCCATGATGACGTTTGAAGCCGGCTATCGTTTGGCAAAGGAAGGTATCCGCATCGATACGGTCAGCATGGACAAGTTAATCAACAATTTAAAAACCTTGGAAAACCGTTTCTTCTCCAGCTTCTTTACCCAGGCAGGGGTAACCCAAAGCGCGGAAGGAATGGAATTACTCCGCGACACCAGCCGCAAGCTGGAAGAAATCAAAAATATGCCGGCTCCGCTCATTGTGGATACCATGGACACCGGCTCCAAAATAACATTAAATGAGCTGCATCAGACCGGTATGAACAACCTGGCAATGCGCCGCTATGCAGAAAGCATGGAATCTGTGATGACGTCTCCAAATAAGCAGTTTGGCGACAATATCCAGAAGGCCTTCGGCAATGTGGACAGTTTGCTTCAAAACATCGGTATGGCAGCCACAACAGAAAACCGTCGCGCCGTGCGGATGCTTGGTTATAATTCCGTGGAAGTAACTGCGGAAAACGTGGAAAAAGTTACCGAGTATGACGCGAAGCTGCAGGAAGTATTAAAGGAACTGCATCCGGCAGTAACCGTCCGCATGATCCGGGACGGCATCAATCCGTTAGAGCAGTCCATCGATGACTTGTCTGCTAAAATCGCAGAGATTAAGCAGGAAGAGGGTATTACTACCGACGATAACTACAGCATCTTCCTCATTAACTTAGAGCACAGAAAGGAAATTACACCGGAGGAACGTCAGGCCTACATTGGTGTGTACCGTGCCCTTCATCAGCTGGACGGTTCCGAGGAGCAGGCCATCGGCGGTGTATATAAGAGCGGAAGAGAGCTGACGTTGCAGAACCTTCTGACGGCGGTAAAGAGTGGAAGAGCCCAGGGCATGGATACCCTGGTTAACAATTACAGTCTAAATAATTCGGTGGAGAAAGCCGATAAAATAATCAGTGAGTGTTCCCAGCCAACAGCGGAAACCGCAAGAGAAGAACTTGCCACCGTCCGCACGTTAGCAACGGAAGGCCAGAATGCAACCAGATTCCTGGAGGATTACAGCATTCTTTCCACAGTGGAAAACTTAGAAGCAGCCAAAAACCTGCTGGCCAATGACATGACGATTTTCAAGGAATGGAAGCGTTTCAAGCTCATGGAAAGCGGTGAGGAACCGGAGCTTCCGGACTTTACCGAGTTCATGGACGATAAAAAGACCATGCAGGCTGCATACAAAAAATTTGTGGACGAGGCCGGCGACTTAAAGACAAAACTGATGCAGGATCCGGTAATGACAAAGCAGGATACCAAGTCCATTAAGAAAATGCACGTGGGTGTCCGCTTCATGCATCGCTTATGTAAGCGTGAATTTTACCAGATTCCGGTGGATACGGGAACAGAAATTTTTAATATGAATGTGACAATTCTGGAAAAAGGCGAGGAAAAGGCAAAGGTAATGGCAGAAATTCCAACCATGAATCTTGGCAAGATTTCCTGCGAAGCCACTATCCAGGATAACAAGCTCAAATGTTTCATCAGCAGTGATACTAAGGAAGGTACACAGGCGTTGAAAGACCGGCAGATGAATCTGTTTGCCACACTGGCGCAGAATCATATCGAGATTGGTTCCATCTACTATGGCACGGAAGAAGTGAGACCAGACACCTATTCTTACCAGACAGAGGGCATTTACAAAGACGCACAGGGAAGTGAAGAGAACGAGACAGACAACAGCAAGCTTTACCGGATTGCAAAATCCCTGGTAGTGCATGTGCGAAATGCTGACGCGGATATGGTTGCATTTTAAACCATATTCCAAGGTAAGGAGGACTATATGAGAATTAACCACAATATTCCGGCATTAAAGACCAACAATATTTTAGGCAAGAACAATTCCGCCATGGAAAAGAGCTTAGAGCGCCTTTCCTCCGGCTACCGCATTAACTGTGCGGCGGATGATGCAGCAGGCCTTGCCATTTCCCAGAAGATGAAGACCCAGATTGCGGGCTTAAATCAGGCATCCAGAAATGCGTCCGACGGTATTTCCGTTATTCAGACAGCGGAGGGTGCTCTGATTGAAGTGGAAGAAATGCTGCAGAGAATGCGTGAACTTTCCGTGCAGGCAGCCAACGGTACCTCCACAGATGAAGACCGTATGCAGCTGCAGGCAGAGGTTGACCAGTTAAAGGACGAAATCAACCGTATTTCCGAGACAACAGAATTTAATACGAAGAAGCTGTTGGACGGCACCGTAGACCGCCGTTCCTACTCCAGCGACCCAAACGTAGAGC
>JAZQJL010000216.1:0-8189 GCA_045541595.1 Lachnospiraceae bacterium
ACTAAGGACCGGCGTTTCTCCAGCGTTTTGTTCGGATAAATTTGTGCAGGGGCTTTTTGTTTTTAAAATTAAAATAATTTATTCTGTCTCAGATGTTTTTTTACTTTTGGAATAGCTGAAAAGCATATTACCTTGCAGCTATGACGTTTTCCAGGACAGAGTACGGGATTTTTAAATTTCCTTTGCCGGAGCCCAGTTCGATGGCGGGCTTTACGGCGCCGTGGAAGTCGGAGCCGCCGGTGCAGACAAGACCAAAATGGTTTGCCAGGGATTTGACGTTGGCTTCGTCCTGGCCTCGGTTGTTGGAATAATAAACTTCAATGCCTTTTAAGCCGAGGGACTTGAGGCGCTCTACCAGCGCGTACAGCTCGTCGTGGGGCAGTTTGTACAGCAGAGGATGGGCAAGCACAGGAACACCGCCGGCCTTTCGGATCATGTGGATGGCCTGTTCCGGGGACATGTATTCTCTTGGAACGTAGCAGGGACCATCATCACCCACATATTTCTCAAAGGCTTCCTGGACAGAGGATACAATGCCCTTCTTTAATAAGGCGGTGGCAAAGTGGGCTCGGGTGATAACAGAGCAGGGAGCATCCTCCAGCAGGTCTTCCATGGTAAGGTCGATGCCCAGTTCGTTGAATTTTTCTATCATTTTATCGTTGCGCCGGTTGCGGTTTTCTAAAAATGCAGTCAGGGCGCGGTCTAAAATCTCGTTGGTTTCTTCTACCAGAAGTCCCAAAATGTGAATATCCCTGTTTTTGTAGGCGGCGGAAATTTCTACGCCGGGGTACACCTCGATGGCATGCCCCTGTTTTTTATGCCATAAGGTACGTTCCTTTGCTTCCGGAATACCCCGCAGCGTGTCGTGGTCGGTAAGGGCAAAGGCGGAAAGGCCTACGTTTACCGCATGGTCGACCAGTTCGGCAGGGGTGAAAGTGCCGTCGGAGGCAGTGGAGTGTACATGTAAATCGATATATTTCATGAAATACCTCTTTCTATAGGATGCGGAATATGAAACCGCAGACGTATGTTGTTTCTGTAAAAAGTATAACACGGAATGAAAAAAATCTCCATGGATATTCTTGAGAATAAAAAAATTTGAAATAAACAGTATAAAACAGTTGACAACAGTTACAAACTGTTATATACTGTTTATGTCGACGATGATATATATCATTTATTTATTGAGAGGTACCATATGAACATAATTGTAAATAACACTTCCATGCAACCAATTTACGAACAGATTGTGGAGCAGATAAAGGGCATGATTATGCAAGGAACCATGAAGCAGGAAGAAATGCTTCCGTCTGTCCGTAGTCTTTCCAAGGATTTGCGAATCAGCGCCCTGACGGTAAAAAAAGCCTATGACACGCTGGAACAGGAGGGTTTTATCGTAACTGTCCACGGCAAAGGCAGCTTTGTGGCAGGAGTGAATCAGAATCTCTTATTGGAGGAACAAAAAAAGGAAGTGGAACGGGATTTGGATGCAGCCATCCGCAAAGGAAAAAGCTGCGGCATGGACGAGGGAGAACTTCGTCAGTTGTTTGATTTGTTAATGGAGGACGAATAACAATGAGATTAGAGTTTAATCAGGTAGTAAAAAACTATGACGGTTTTCAACTGGATTGTACCATGACGGTGGAAGAAGGTTGTGTAACCGGTTTAATCGGAAGAAACGGCGCGGGAAAAAGCACGGCGTTCAAGGCGGCGCTAGGGTTAATCCACATCAATGAAGGAAGCGTGACGCTGGACGGCAAGGATGTAGCAACGCTCGGCGCAAAGGAAAAAGAAAAGATAGGTGTGGTATTGTCTGATTCCGGATTCAGCGGATATCTGGCAGTAAAAGACGTCATCTGCATTATGAAAGGAATGTATAAAAATTTCAACAAGGAAGCGTTTACGGAGCGTTGTAAACGGTTCGGTCTCCCGCTGGATAAGCAGATCAAGGAATTTTCTACCGGTATGAAGGCAAAGCTGAAAGTATTGGTAGCTATGTCCTACGGTGCGAAGCTTCTGATTCTGGATGAGCCTACAGCAGGACTTGACGTGGTAGCAAGAGATGAAATTCTGGATATGCTGCGGGATTATATGGAAAGTGGCGAAAACAGTATATTAATCAGCTCCCATATTTCCAGTGACCTGGAGGGATTGTGTGATGATATTTACATGATTGATAACGGTAAGATTGTACTTCACGAAGAAACCAATGTGTTATTGGACGAATTCGGTGTATTGAAGGTTACGGAAGAACAGTACCAAAACCTGGATAAAACATATATTATGAGTAAGAAAAAAGAAGTATTCGGCTATGCACTGCTTACCCGGGAAAAGAAGTTTTATCAGGAGAACTATCCGGAGCTTGCAATCGAAAAAGCAGGAATTGACCAGATTATTACGTTGCTGATTTCCGGTAAAAGAGAGGAAGGTCTTGTATGAAAGGTTTATTAATTAAGGACATGCGCATTTTGCTGCGCCAGAAGATGACATTGCTGATTATTGTTTTATTAGGAATATTTATGTCGATGAACGGAGGAAATTCCAGCTTTGCCCTGGGCTATATTATGGTAGTTTCGGCAACTCTGGTGGTGACAACCATTTCTTATGATTACTTTGAAAAAGGGATGAGTTTTATACTTACATTGCCCGTAAGCAGAAAAACTTACGTGCTGGAAAAATATTTACTGGCTGTTTTAGTGGAGCTTGTAGCGGCAGGCCTTTCTGTATTGATTCAGCTGGCAGGTACGCTGCTTGGAGCCCCGGCAGACTGGAATGTTTTTCTGGCAACCGGAGTGGGTTGTCTGGTTGCGGCCATGATTATTGTTTCCATTTATATTCCGGTGTATATGAAGTGTGGTCCGGAAAAGAGCCGTGTAGCTATTTTTATTGTCATTGGCGCGATTGCTGCAGTATCTTATCTGGTGGCAAAGGTGAAACCGATACAGGATGCGGGGATGGCATTAATAGAAGCATTAAGCAAAATGACAGCAGCACAGCTTATCACCATCGGAGTGGGAATTTTTATGTTAATTATAGCGGCATCTGTAGGAATTTCCATCCGAATTATGAAGAAGAAAGAATTTTAAAAACAAGGCGCACTTGCGAAAGATGCAGGTGCGCCTTTTGCTTTCCGAAAAAGCAGTTTAGCTTAACATTCCGCCTACGCATCCGGAGGCCAAAGAAGAAATCAGAAAGGTTAGGGCGTTGTCTGAAAGCGGAGCACCGGTGGAAGAAAGGAAATAGGATACGATAACGTACACGGCAAAGAAGGCTGCGCCAAATCCGATGCCCCATAGGAAGCGACGGTTTTCTGCGTGTTTTGAAAAATATCGGCCGCCAAAAAAGGCAGAGAGGCAAAAAGTAAGAATGAGCAAAGGAAACATGACGGAGTCACTCCAACCGCTCTGCATCATAAGGAAGGCTAAGAACAAGGTAGCAAGGACCATGAGAAGGGAGGAAAAAAGAAGTCCCTTGGCAAGGTAAATCAAAGTTTGTTTCATAAAGGTTGTACCTCCGGTGAATATGTAGAGTTGTGTTACTTATGTATATGAGAAAGGGAGTGGGGATAGACTAGAGAATACCTCCACTTTTTGGCGGGCTTACGGGGAAATTTAGTTCTTGAACTTTACTGGGTTTTGCGGTATGATAAGCGTGACAAATTGAATAGTGAGAGGAAATAGAAAACTAAAGGAGATTATGTTATGAAAAGAAAATTACTTCTTGCATTACTTATGTTTTCCGTGACGACTGCACTTTGTGCCTGCAAAGGCGGTACGGATAAGGGGGACACTCCGGGTGATATTTCTTCTGGAACTCCTGCGTTCGGTGGTGAAATCGTCGTGGGAATCACACAGGATCTGGACAGTCTTGACCCACACGTTGCAGTTGCGGCAGGAACCGACGAAGTTCTGTTTAATATTTTTGAGGGCTTAGTAAAGCCTGATAAAGATGGAAATTTTGTAGAAGCTGTGGCAAAAAGCTACGTTATCTCGGAAGATGCGATGACGTATACTTTTACCCTCCGTGAGAATGTTAAATTCCATAACGGAGATGTTGTTACAGTGGATGATGTCGTATATTCCGTAAAGCGCTGCGCCGGTCTCTTAGACATTCAGGACCCGAATGTCTTAGTGGATTCGGCGCTTTCTAGTGCTATCAAAGAGGTTGTGGCAACGGATGCCCAAACGGTGGAATTAAAGCTGAATGCGGCGAATACTGAGCTGTTACCGTATCTGACCTGCGCCATTATTCCGTGTGATTATGATGCACAGGCTACGGCACCGGTGGGTACCGGCCCGTTTAAGTTTGTGTCCTATGCACCATTGGAAAGCTTTATTATCGAGAAGAATGCAGACTATTACGGTACACCGGCATATCTTGATAAGGTGACTTTCAAAATTTATGCCAATTCCGATGCGGCATTCCTGGAGCTGATGGCCGGTAAGGTTCATGTATTCCCGTATCTTACCGACGAACAGGCAACCCAGTTATCTGAGAAATACAGCATTGAGGTGGGTACCATGAATCTGGTACAGGCCATGTTTTTAAACAATGGTGTGGCTCCTTTTGATGATGTGCGGGTGCGTCAGGCTTTCTGCCATGCAGTAAATCGTCAGGAGATTCTGGATATGTTATCCGGCGGACGGGGTACCATTATCAACAGCGGTATGACTCCGGGACTTGCCAGCTACTATAACAGTGATGTGGCAGGCTATGCCTATGATGTGCAAAAAGCAAAGCAGCTGCTGGCTGATGCGGGTTACGCCGATGGCCTGGAAATTACACTGACGGTGCCGTCCAACTATCAGTACCATATGGACACTGCCCAGGTAATTGTGGAGCAGTTAAAGAAGGTGGGCGTTACTGCAAAAATTGTTCCGGTGGAATGGGCAACCTGGTTATCCGACGTGTATAAGGGCAGAGAGTATCAGGCAACGGTGGTTGGCCTGGATTTCAATTTGGCACCGAGCGATGTGGTGAAGAGATATAATTCCGCAGCAAGCAACAATTTTATGAATTACAACAATGCGGCATACGACACTACCTTTGCCAAGGCACTTGCAGCAGTGGATGAGCAGGAGAAGATTGCGGCATATAAAGAGTTACAGAAGTTTTTATATGAGGACGCGGCGTCCGTTTATATCCAGGACCCGGCATTACTTACCGCGGTAAGTAAGAAGCTTGGCGGTTACACCTTTTACCCGGTATATGTTCAGGATATGTCGCTGGTGTACTACAAGGAAACTAAATAAAAATTAAATCGGAATTTAACAAATTATTAAGAAAGGAGGAGGCTGACGAATGAAATTTATTTTGAAAAAAATAGGAACTCTCATTATTACACTTGTCATCATTTCATTTTTAAGCTTCCTTGCTTTCTCTCTCATTCCGGGAGATGCTGCGGTGGCAAGTCTTGGCATGGATGCAGACGAGGCGGCTATTGAGGCTCTCCGAGAAGAACTCGGATTAAATCGCCCGGTTTATGTACAGTATGGTGACTGGCTGCTTTCTGCCCTGCAGGGCGATTTCGGCGAGTCTACCCAGTATCATTTGCCGGTGAGTCAGCTGGTAAGCCAGAGACTTCCGGCTACCATTACTTTGGCGCTTTATTCCATGGTGATCATTGTATTGGTATCCTTCCCTCTTGGCCTTCTTGGAACCAACAAACCAAACGGCGCAGCGGATACGGCGGTTACGGTGTTATCCCAGATAGGAATGGCAGTGCCTCAATTTTTCCTTGGAATTTTACTTACCTTCTTTTTCGGTATTGTACTGAACTGGTTTACGGTAGGGGGCTATGTAAGTCCGAAGGAAGATTTATCCGGATTCTTAGGATTTTTGATTTTGCCGGCGGTGGCGGTGGCGGTACCGAAGTGCGCTACCATGACCCGGTACATAAGAAACTCCGTGGTGGCACAGAAGAAGATGGACTATGTAAGAACCGCCCGGGGAAAAGGAAATTCCGAAAAGAGAATATTATTAAATCATGTTTTAATAAATGTCATGATGCCGGTGGTGACCATGCTTGCCATGATGATGGCAGATGTGCTGGCCGGCAGTATTGTGGTGGAGCAGGTATTCAACATTCCGGGGCTTGGCCGTTTGCTGATTACCTCTATCTCCAACAGAGACTATCCCGTAGTACAGGCGATTGTTATTTACATTGCCAGTACCGTGGTAATTATGAATACGTTAGCAGATATTGCATATCAGAAGTTAGATCCGAGAGTACGATAAGGAAAATTGGAAAATGAAGAAGAAGTTAAATCTTAATTTAATAATTGGATATACACTGATTGCTTTGGTACTCCTTATGGCGGTTGTGGGGTTGTTTTATACTCCTTACCCCGTCAATGAAATGAATGTGCTCCAAAAAAATCAGGCGCCTTCCCTTGCCCATCTGTTCGGAACGGATCAATTTGGCAGAGATATTTTCAGCCGTGTGATGGAAGGCGCTTCTACCAGCTTCCTGATTGCAGCATGTGTAGTGCTTGTAGGAGCGGGAATCGGTACTTTCGTTGGCTCCGCTACGGCTTACTTTGGCGGATGGCTGGATGCGGTGTTGATGAGGGTAAATGATGTGCTGGCAGCTTTTCCGAGTGTGCTGCTTGCCATCTGCTTTGTGGCAGTCATCGGTCCGGGCACGTATAATTTAATTGTGGCCCTCGGAATTGTATTTATACCAAGCTTTATCCGTGTAGTGCGGAGTGAAGTGCTGGTACAAAAGGAATTAGACTACGTCAGGAATGCGAAGCTCATGGGAGCAGGTAACTTACGCATTCTTGTTTTGCATATATTACCAAACATTAAGCCGGTGTTAAAGACCTCCCTGCTGGTGGGCTTCCAGAATGCGGTATTGTCCGAAGCCGGTATGAGCTATTTGGGTCTTGGCGTGACTCAGCCGGATCCAAGCCTTGGCCGTATGCTATCCGAGGCACAGGGGTTTTTATGGAATGCTCCGTGGTATGCGCTGGCACCGGGGCTTACCATTTTAGCGTTAACCTTAGGCCTTGGGCTGGTAACTTCAGACAAGGCATAAAATTTAATCTACCAGAAAGGAGGCTGCCCTCATGGCATTGCTCAGTATCAAAAATTTAAAAATTGCATTCCGTAACAATGAACAGAGGGATGGTCTCTTTGTGACCACCACCGAGCAGGAGGTGGTACATGGTATCGATCTTTCTCTGGAAAAAGGACAGATTGTAGGTTTGGTGGGCGAATCCGGTTCCGGCAAAAGTGTAACCTCCTTGTCTGTTTTAAAGCTGCTTCCGGAGGACACCAAAATCACGGCGGATGAAATGACCTTCGACGGTATCGAGCTGCTTTCACAAACGGAAGCAGAGTGGCAGGCATTACGGGGGGACCGCATCTCTATGGTGTTCCAGGAACCGATGACTTCGTTAAATCCTGTTTTAACTATTGAGAAACAGGTGGAAGAAGGACTGCTTCTTCATGAGGAAAAAAAGTATAAAGAAGATAAAGAGGCCCGCAGGAAACGGGTGCTGGAGGTACTGACAGAGGCGGGCCTTCCTGAGGCGGAGGAACTATTGTCAAAGTATCCGCATCAGTTGTCCGGCGGCATGCGCCAGCGGGTTATGATTGCCATTGCAATGATTAACCGCCCGGAACTTCTGATTGCAGACGAGCCTACCACGGCTCTGGATGCAGCAACCCAGGAAATCGTTCTGGAGCTGTTGCAATATTACTGTGAAACTTATAAAACGGCGATTCTCTTTATTTCCCACGATTTATCTCTGGTGGCAAGACTTTGCGACAGGGTATTGGTCTTAAAGAACGGTGCCGTAGTAGAGCGGGGAACCAGAGACGAAATTTTTCTTTATCCGCAAAAAGCCTACACAAAGCAGTTGGTGGCTGCGGCGAAAGGAAAGCAGCTGGCGGATACGTCCCGTGAGGAGAAAAAAACAGAAAGTAAACCTCTTCTTCAACTGAAGAACGGGGTAATCGAATACAGAGAAAAAACATTCTTCGGAAAAGAAACGGTGACTACGGCGGTAAAGAATGTTTCTTTTGAATTGTATAAAGGGGAAATTCTTGGCCTGGTGGGAGAATCCGGCTCAGGTAAATCTACCATATCCAAAGCGCTGACCGGACTTTTGCCGTTAACCGGCGGAGAACTGCACCGGGCAGAGGGAGTGGACCGTCAAAGAATGGTATTTCAGGATCCATAC
>JAZQJL010000217.1:0-7183 GCA_045541595.1 Lachnospiraceae bacterium
CCTGCCGGTGCCTTCTATGCGGCGCAGACCCTGCGCCAGCTGTTTGCGGGCGGAGAGATCCCCTGCCTGTACATCAAGGATGAGCCGGATTTCCCTTTCCGTGGCTTCTATCACGATATTACCCGCGGCCGTGTGGCTACCCTGGCCTACCTCAAGACCATGGTGGATAAGCTGGCCTATTACAAGATCAACTCCTTCCAGGTCTACGTGGAACACACCTTCCCCTTCAAGGAATTCGAGGATGTGAAGGAGCAGTTTGGCTACATTAAGGGCTTAAAGCTTGTGTTTGTAGGTGACGGCCGTAACAACATGGCAAACAGTCTGATGATCGGCTCTGCCAAGGTGGGTGTGCATTTCACGATTCTGGCACCAAAGTCTCTCTGGCCGCAGCAGGAGCTGGTAGACTTATGCCGCGGATATGCCAAGGAATCCGGCAGTGTAATAGAGATTTCCGATGTTCTTTCGGCGGTTAAGGATGCAGACGCTGTTTACACCGACGTATGGTGCTCCATGGGTGAAGAAGATAAGGCTGCAGAACGTGTGGCAATTCTTCGTCCGTACCAGGTAAATCAGGAACTTATGGATAAGACCGGCAAAGATTCTACTATTTTCTTACACTGTCTTCCTGCAGTAAAAGGAAATGAAGTAAGCGAGGAAATCTTTGATAAGTTCGCAGATGTGGTATTCGATGAGGCAGAAAACCGTATGCATACCATCAAGGCAGTGATGGTTGCAACCCTTGGAAAGTAAGGTTATGTTAAAAAAGATATCAGATTTTTTTAAGAATAAAGAGTTGGTACGGGATACCATCAATATGATACTGGGGCTGTTAATGTTAACAGCCCTGGTTGTTTTCTGGAAAACCGGAAACAAAATCAGTATGTTTTTGATTATTTTCTGTGGCGGAGCCATGAATTTGAGCTCCGGATTCCGCTTTTTAAAGCTGAAAGGGAGAAAGCCTCTGGGGCAGTCCATGATTCTTTTGGGAATTGTCATAATTGTGCTGGGCATTGTGCTTTTGTTGGCGTAACTTGAACTTCTAATTTTTCTAATCAAATCCTAATTTGCCTTTTTCATCCGCTTGTTATATGATAGAGTCAGAAAAACAAATGGGGAACGAAAAAAGAATATAACACAGGAGGACTGTATGAAAAAAGCAAATGGATTATTGATTGGATTAATTTTTATAGTGGTAGGTTTACTGTACGGCTGCAGTGCAATGGGAATACTTGATTTCAGTATTTTTTTCCCGGGATGGTGGACATTATTCATCATCATACCGTGTATCTGTGCATTAACCCGCAGAAAAGAAGATAAAACCGGACCGATAATCGGCTTGGTAGTAGGTATCTGCCTTTTTATCAATGCCCAGGATTTCCGCTTCCACATTGATTTCTTCCCAATGGCACTGGCGGTGGTTTGTATTGTGATCGGTTGGAAGATGATGTTCCCAAACAAGAAAAAGGGACATAAGCAGGTAGAATTTACCTATGACAGTACTTCCGGCGAAAAGGAAGTGGTTGTTGACGGAGTAAAATTTGACAACACCTATACCAAGAACAGTGGCGGTTATGTGAATGCTTCTGCTATTCTCGGCGGTAAAGACATCCGCGTGGAAAATGAGTGCTTTACCGGTGCAGACATTACGGTGGTGATGGGCGGCATTGATTTAAATTTAAGAAATGCCATTATTTCCGAGGATGTTTACATTAATGTTTCAGCGGTAATGGGCGTCATTGATATTTATGTACCTGCCAACGTAAGAGTAGTAACCGACGGATGCAGCTGCATCATGGGCGGTATTGACGTAAATACGGTGTATGCAAATTTCCATAGTGCTGATACGCCAAAAATCATTATCACCGGTAGTTGTGTCATGGGTGGTATTGATATTAAATAAGACGGATACGGGACGTTGTAAAATATATTTTGCAACGTCCCTTTTTTTATGCTATGATAGAGAAAACTGTTTATTAAGATATCATGTTTTTTAATGAGAAGGAGAATACTATGTATCAGGATACCATTGTGCTGTGCGGCAGCAGCGCTTACGAACAGAAATATTATTTGAACGAAGACTTTGAAGGTCTGCCTCAGACAATCAAAGATGAACTTAAAATCATGTGTGTACTTTTTACCGAGGACGTGGGCGGAATCCTGACCTTATGCTTTGAAGAAGACGGAACCTTAATCTTTCAGACGGAGGCAGAAGAGGGGGATTTGCTGTACGATGAAATCGGCAGTGTATTAAAGGTAAAGAAGCTGCAGCAGGAAAAGCAGGAGCTGTTAGAGTCCCTGGAACTGTATTTCCGGGTGTTTTTCCTAAATGAGGATGCGGCGGAGCTTCTGAAAAAGGAAGGAGAATAAAGGATGCTGTTAGCGATTGACGTAGGTAATACAAATATCACCTGTGCGGTGCTCTGCGGAGCAGAAACTAAAGCAAGTTTCCGTCTTACAACAAAAATGTCCAGAACATCGGATGAATTCGGAATTCTGATTTGTGATTTATTAGAAAAGCGAGGCATAAACCAAAAGGACATTCAGGATGTGATTATTGCTTCCGTGGTACCGGGAATTATGTATTCCCTGACCAGTGCGGTTATTAAATATTTGGATCTTACGCCGATGATTGTAGGAGAGGGCACTAAAACAGGTATCCGCATCGATACGCCAAATCCTAAGGAAATCGGTGCAGACCGTATTGTGGATGCGGTGGCCGCCTATTATTTATACGGCGGACCGGTTATTGTGGTGGACTTTGGTACGGCAACCACTTACGACTTAATTACGGAAAACGGCGCTTTTACCGCCGGTATTACCTGCCCGGGCATCCGCATCAGTGCCAATGCCCTGTGGAACGATACGGCCAAGCTTCCGGAAATTGAAATTGAAAAGCCGGCGTCCATTCTTGCCAAGGACACCATTACCAGCATGCAGGCCGGCCTGGTATACGGTTGCATCGGCCAAACCGAGTATATCGTAAACAAGATAAAGGAAGAAAGCGGATTTACCGCTGCCAAGGTTGTGGCAACCGGCGGACTGGGTAAATTGATTGCAGATAACACAGACAGCATCGATGTGTATAATCAGATGCTGACCATGGAGGGCCTTCGACTGATTTACGAAAAAACCTCCGGGAAGAAAGCATAAGAGAGGAACCATATGCAAAACTTACAAATTGGAAATGTAACAGTGCCGGGTATTGTGGCACTTGGTCCGATGGCAGGGGTAACCGACCTGCCATTCCGTACGTTATGCAAGGAGTGCGGTGCGGACTTGATTTATACGGAGATGGTCAGTGCCAAAGGCATTATGTATAATAACAAAAATACAGAAAGCCTGCTTCGGGTGGAAGAATCTGAGCGGCCGGTGGCGTTGCAGCTGTTTGGCGAGGATCCAAAGATTTTGGCGGAGCAGGCCAAACGTATCGAAGAGCGGAATTTTGACATCCTGGACATTAACATGGGGTGTCCGGTTCCCAAGGTGGTAAACAACGGCGAAGGCTCTGCCCTCATGAAAACACCGGAAAAAATAGGTGAGATTGTCCATGCGGTGTCAAGCACCATCCAAAAGCCGGTAACCATAAAAATCCGCAAAGGTTTCGGAAAAGACGATGCCAATGCTCCATTGGTGGCTAAAATCGCAGAAGAAGCCGGGGCAGCGGCCATTGCAGTGCATGGCCGTACCAGGGAGCAGTACTATAGTGGTAAGGCGGACTGGGATATTATCAGGCAGGTAAAAGAAGCGGTGAGCATTCCGGTCATCGGAAACGGCGACATTTTTACACCGGAGGACGCCCGAAGGATGCTTGACGAAACCGGCTGCGACGGTATTATGGTGGCCAGAGGCGTGCAGGGAAATCCGTGGCTCTTTGGACAAATTAAAGCATATCTGGAGGACGGCACAGTGCTTCCAAAGCCGGATATTGACACGGTGGTTGCCATGATTCATCGCCACGCGGAAATTCATGTGGGTTACGTGGGAGAATATGCCGGAATTCGTGAAATGCGCAAACATGTGGCCTGGTATGCGACGGGATTTAAAGGAGCCTCCAAACTGCGTGGTGCAGTAAACGAAGTGGAAACCATGGAACAGCTGAAAGAGTTGTTAAAACGCTATCGGGATACCATCTTGTAAAAATGCACAAACATAGCATGGAATTAACGCTTTAATATGACAAAGTGTACAAAATTGAAAAAACAGGGAAAAAACAGTTGATTTTTTAGAGAAAAAAGTGTAATATAGCACAAAGACAAATGTTCGTCTGAGAAAAACACTCAAAGAAAGTCGAGGAGAATAATATGAGCAAATTAAGAGTTGGTATTTTAGGTGCAACCGGTATGGTTGGTCAGAGATTTATTTCCTTATTAGAAAATCACCCATGGTTTGAGGTTGTTGCAGTAGCTGCAAGCCCACGTAGTGCAGGCAAGACCTACGAAGAAGCAGTAGGGGATCGTTGGAAAATGACTACTCCGATGCCGGAAGCAGTGAAGAAGTTAGTCGTTATGAATGTTGATGAAGTAGAAGCAGTATCTTCCCAGGTTGACTTTGTTTTCAGTGCATATGAAGGCACCAAAGAGCAGATTCAGGCAGCAGAAGAAGCATATGCAAAGACCGAGACTCCGGTTGTTTCCAACAACAGCGCACATCGCTGGACTCCGGACGTTCCGATGGTAGTGCCGGAAATCAATCCGGATCACATGAAGGTTATTGAATTCCAGAAGAAGCGTCTCGGTACCACAAGAGGTTTCGTGGCAGTAAAGCCAAACTGCTCCATTCAGAGCTACGCTCCGGTATTAACTGCCTGGGCAGAGTTCGAACCGTACGAAGTAGTTGCTACTACATATCAGGCAATCTCCGGTGCAGGTAAGACGTTCAAGGATTGGCCGGAAATGGTAGAAAATCTCATTCCGTACATCGGCGGTGAAGAAGAGAAGAGTGAGAAGGAGCCGCTTCGTATCTGGGGCGAAATTAAGGACGGTGTTATCGTTCCGGCAACCTCTCCGGTAATCACCTGCCAGTGTCTCCGTGTTCCGGTATTAAACGGTCATACCGCGGCAGTGTTTGTAAAGTTCAGAAAGAATCCGACCAAGGAGCAGCTCATCGAGAAGTTAGTAAACTTCAAGGGTGTTCCGCAGGAACTGGAACTTCCGAGTGCACCAAAGCAGTTCATTCAGTATCTTGAGGAAGACAATCGTCCACAGGTTAAGCTGGATGTGGATTATGAGAACGGCATGGGTGTTTCCGTCGGCAGAATCCGTGAGGATTCCGTATATGATTGGAAGTTCGTTGGCCTTTCCCACAACACGGTTCGCGGTGCAGCAGGCGGCGCAGTTCTTTGTGCAGAGTTATTAAAGGCTCAGGGTTATATTACTGCCAAGTAGTACGTTACAATTTTATATGATGTTTTAGTCCCCGGTGGGGCGCCACAGATTGCGCTTGCCGGGGATTTTTGCGGGTATAAGCAAAGGTCAAATGGAAAAGATGTTTTACAGGACTTTATGTCATGGTAAAATATCTTTTTCATTTGACCGCGCAACGCGACTGAGAGAGCGTTAGCTCTCGAAGTGCTTATACCTGCTATCACAAAATAACTCATCGCACCGGTTTTTTTCTGCCGACCCAGCCACTTTCCACGGGGGCAGTTTTTCTTCTGCAACGGCAAGCATCCATATCGTCGCATCAGAAAAGCCGGAGCTGCCGGGAAAGTACCAAACGTCGGTGCGAAAAAAACGGTGCGAAAATTAAGATGTTCCCAGGGGCGGGAGATTGTGGTAGAATAAAAGGGTATGAGATTGACAAACTTGAAGTTAACGAGGACAAAAAAGGTGATTACATTAAAAGGAAATTTGATTACGTTGGAACCCTTGGATGTAAAAAAACATGCCAGAGGGTATTTTGAAGTGTCACAAGATGAAAATATTCATAGATACACAGGTAACTCTGTCCCAAAAGATATTGATGAGATTGAAACGTTGCTAAAAAAATACGAAAAGTATTTTATAAATTGGATGATAATATTAAATGATTCACAGAACGTAATAGGCATACTTCGCCTTGGAAAACCAGAGTTGGAGAATGGTATGTTAATAGCTGGAGAATCACAGTTTCTATCCTCACAATACTGGAGAAAAGGACATATGAAGGAAGCGAAGAGTCTCTTTTATCAGTATGTGTTTGATGAGTTATCAGTAGAGATGCTTTTTGCTGATGTTTGGGCAGGGAACACGAACTCCATGAAGTCACTCGAATCTTATGGCTACAAATTGATTGAAACTAGGTGCGAAACATTTTCTAAGACTGGGAAGTGTACCGAAAAATACATATATGCTCTAAGTAAAGACGATTACTATCTTAATATAAAAAAGAAAAATGTGCAGATATAATAGATAACTTCCAATTTGCAGAAGTCAATAAAAATGCATTTTCCCAACTTTTTCATGCACTTATACAAACTGGTTGGTATATCAATTCAGCTAAAAAACCAACGGAATCAGAAATTATAATCAAGTAATTGGTTTTTTGGTTTTTCTAAAAACCAATGATATGAGATAAGGAGTCTAATTCGTTGGTTTTTCAATAAACCGGAAAACCAACGAGAACGGGAAAATCCTTGGAGTTGTTGGACAAGGCATTGCTGAGAAAAACCAACGGTGTACAAGAAATTTTTTGAATAGTTGGTTTTATCGAAGAAGAAGGAGACCAACGGAAAGCCTAAAATAATGTGTTTGGTTGGTTTTTCATAAAATCACAGAACCAATCAAATGAAAAAAATGCTAAATTAGTTGGTTATTCCGGCGTTAACTTCCAAGTTTATAAAAACAGGTAAATTAAGTAGGTTTGATGAGGTACCAATTATGAAAAAAGTGATTGTAATCGGATGTCCGGGAAGTGGAAAAAGCACATTTTCCAGAGCATTACATGATAGTATCGGCATTCCGTTGTTTCATCTGGATATGTTGAAGTGGAATGCGGACCGGACAACGGTAGCAAGAGAAACTTTTTTGGAGCGGCTGCAGAATGTAATGGAGTTGGACGAGTGGATTATTGATGGCAATTACAGTTCCACCATGGAGCTGAGGTTGCAGGCGTGTGACACCGTGTTTTTTCTGGATTATCCGTTGGAGGTTTGTTTATCCGGAATTGAGGAAAGAAAAGGAAAACCCCGTCCGGACATGCCGTG
>JAZQJL010000218.1:0-5591 GCA_045541595.1 Lachnospiraceae bacterium
ATTGATAAGCAGGTACTTGCAAAGGCGAAGGAAGGTTTATATAACGTAAAGAGTTTAAAATCACTTCCGGACGATTTGATGAAGAAATATATTTCTCAGGTAAATGAGTATACATATAAAGTTGCTGTTGAAGTAAAGAGATGCGTGGAATTTAAACAGCATAACTTATTAAAGGATCCGTATCCGACGGATTGTGATTTAATTGTATGCCGTAACGTGTTAATCTACTTTACGGAAGAAGCCAAAACAGATATTTACAAGAAATTTAACGCATCTTTAAAAAAGGATGGTGTACTTTTTGTCGGCTCTACAGAGCAGATTATTCAGGCTAATACACTGGGCTATGCAACAGCAAAATCCTTCTTCTACAGAAAAGTTTGATTAGTAGTTGATTTTTAAAATAATATTTAGTATAGTGTGATATAGAAACTGACAGGAGGAGTCTTAAGTGAGCGATTTGGTTAAAGTTGCAGTTGATGCAATGGGTGGCGATAACGCCCCGTCTGAAATAGTGAAAGGAGCCGTCCTGGCAGTGCAGCAGGATTCCCGTATAAAGGTTTTTCTTGTTGGACAGGAAGATGTTTTGAAAAAAGAGCTTGCCCAGTACCCGGACTTGGGAGACCGTCTGGAGCTTGTACCGGCCAGCGAAGTAATTACCAACGAAGAAGCACCGGTTATGGCAGTACGCCGTAAAAAGGATTCTTCCGTTGTGGTTGCCATGACACTGGTGAAAAACGGTACGGCAGACGCTTTTGTTTCTGCCGGCAGCACCGGCGCAGTATTAGTAGGAGCACAGCTTGTGGTAGGCAGAATCAAAGGTGTGGAGCGTTCTCCGTTAGCACCGTTGCTTCCGACTACAAAGGGTGTTTCCCTGTTAATTGACTGTGGCGCCAATGTAGATGCCAGACCATCTCATCTGCTCCAATTTGCAAAGATGGGTTCCATATATATGGAACATATCGTGGGAATCAAAAATCCAAGGGTTGCCATCGTCAACGTCGGTATTGAAGAAGAAAAGGGTAACATGCTGGTAAAGGAAACATTCCCGTTATTAAAAAACTGTAACGACATTAACTTTATCGGCAGTATTGAAGCAAGAGAGATTCCTAACGGTTATGCGGATGTCATTGTTTGTGAGGCTTTCGTAGGCAATGTAATTTTAAAACTGTATGAAGGTGTTTCCGGTGCTTTAATGGGTGAAATTAAAAAGGGCATGATGTCCAACCTGCGCAGCAAGATTGGTGCCATGCTTTTAAAGCCTGCATTAAAAAAGACCCTGAAAAAAATGGATACTTCCGATCATGGCGGAGCCCCTATGCTGGGCCTTAACGGTCTTGTGGTAAAAAGCCACGGCAATTCCACTTCCAAGGAAATAAAAAATTCCATTTTACAGTGTATTGCTTTTAAGGAACAGAATATTGGTGAAAAAATTCAAGAAAATATCAGAAATGCTGAAGAAGATTAGTGAGGAAAAACAAGGAGGATTATAGTATGGAATTCGAAAAAATTCAGAAGATTATCAGTGAAGTATTAGGAGTAGAGGAAGACTCTATCACAATGGAAACCACTTTCGTGGATGACCTTGGCGCAGATTCTTTGGATGTTTTCCAGATTATCATGGCTTTGGAAGAAGAATTTGATATTGAAATTGCAAATGAAGAAGCTGAGAAAATTGTTACTGTAAGTGATGCGGTAGAACAGATTAAGAGCGCTTTAAACTAATTAGTAGTAAGTCGCAGGGTTTTTGCAAGCAAAATTGCAAAAACCCTCATTTTGTTAAATTAGGAAAGGAGGCAGTATGAACCGAAAAAAGCTAAAGGATTTTCAAAAGAATATTGGGTATGAGTTTAAACAGGAAACGTTGCTTCGTCAGGCGTTGACTCACAGTTCTTATGCTCATGAGAAAAATTTAAAAAATCTGATGGACAATGAACGTCTGGAGTTTTTGGGAGATGCCGTACTAGAAGTGGTTTCCAGCGAATTTTTATATAAAAATCACCCGGAAATGAACGAAGGACAGATGACAAAGCTTCGTGCCAGTCTTGTTTGTGAACAGTCCCTGGCGACCTGCGCAAGACAGCTGGAATTAGGAGATTATCTGTTACTTGGAAACGGAGAAGATTTAACTGGCGGAAGAGATAGGGATTCGATTCTTTCTGATGCCTGGGAAGCCGTTATCGGTGCCATGTATCTGGATGGTGGTTTTACTAGTGCAAAAGAGTTTATTTTAAAATATGTGTTGCAGGATATCGAGCATAAAAAACTCTTTTATGATAGTAAGACTATGTTACAGGAGCTCATCCAGAACAAATATAAGCAGGTTCTTCACTATGCGCTGCTGTCTGAAGACGGACCGGACCACAATAAGGTATTTACGGTTCAGGCATTTATGGATGAAACACCGCTGATGACCGGCAAGGGAAAAACAAAAAAAGCAGCGGAACAGAATGCTGCATACCAGTCTTTACTGAAATTAAATCAGGAAGATCATTCTTAAGAACAGAGAGGAAAACTATGTATTTAAAAAGCATTGAAGTGCATGGATTTAAATCCTTTGCTAATAAGATTGTATTTAAATTTCATGATGGTATTACCGCCATTGTAGGTCCAAACGGCAGCGGTAAAAGTAATGTTGCCGATGCGGTACGCTGGGTACTGGGTGAACAAAGTGCGAAGCAGTTACGAGGCAGTAAAATGGAGGACGTTATTTTCTCCGGAACCCAGCTTCGTAAACCGATGGGTTATGCTTATGTAGCCATTACCCTGGATAATTCCGACCATCAGCTTCCGATTGACTACGAAGAAGTAACGGTTGCCCGCCGGGTATACCGTTCCGGAGAAAGTGAGTATTTAATCAACGGAAATACCTGCCGTCTCCGTGATGTGCAGGAGCTGTTTTTGGATACCGGTATCGGTAAAGAGGGATATTCCATTATCGGACAGGGTCAGATTGACAAAATCTTAAGCGGCAAGCCGGAGGACAGACGAGAGCTGTTCGACGAGGCTGCCGGTATTGTAAAATATAAAAAGAGAAAAGCTGCGGCAGAAAAAGAACTGGCGGAAGAACAGTTAAATCTCTCCAGAATTACGGACATTTTGTTGGAAATCGAAAAACAGGTGGGCCCGCTTGCCAAGCAGTCTGAAGTGGCAAAGGAATATCTGCGTTTAAAAGAAGCTTTAAAAAAGCTGGAAATCAATTTGTTCCTGCTGGATTATGAGCGTAGTGAAAAAAGTAAGGCAGATATTGATTCCAGGGCTAAAATTGTAACGGATGACTTGGCTGACAGTAGCAAAGCCTATGATAACACAAAGTTGGAATATGAACGTCTGGAAGCTGAATTAGAGCAGTATACCGTAGATATTGATACAAGAAAAGAGCAGAAAAACCGTTTCCTTTTAATGATTCAGGAAAAAGAGGGCGAAATTAAGCTGATGCAGGAAAAAATTTCTTCCATGCTGACCAGCGACAGCCACTATAAGCAGCGTCAGGAAGCATTAAATGCAGACAAGGATGCCCGCAAAAAAGAACTGTCTCATTATGACAAAGAATTAAAGACCGTTTCTTCTTCCCTGGAGGAACTGAAGGAGCAGCAGAATGATTCCACGGAAGAATTGCAGGAAATCCGCAGACGGTTAACAGATTATACCAAAACAATTGAAAAATGCAACCAACAGATTATGGAATGCATGGACCAGAACGCAGAAATCAAAGCAAAGCTTCAGCATTATGTAACTTTGGAGGAGCAGAACAGCTTAAAAAAAGCAGAACTTACGCAAAAGGTATTACTTCATAAGTCGGAAGAAGCCGGCTTTGAAGAAGAAGTAAACCGCTGTAAAAAGGCTCACAAGGAGATTACGGACCGGATTGAGTCTGCACGGGACACCATAGCTGATTTGGAAGAAAAATCTGCAGAATGGAAGCAAAAAGCGGCGGATACGCTGGCTGCGATGGAACAAACCGAACGCACCCGTATTCAGGAGGCTTCCAAATTAGAATCTCTCCGCAATTTAACGGAGCGCTACGACGGCTATGGCAATGCCATCCGTAAGGTTATGGAGCGAAAGAATGATACACCGGGAGTCATCGGTGTAGTGGCAGATATTATTAAAGTGGATTCCAAGTACGAAACTGCCATGGAAACGGCTCTCGGCGGAAGTATCCAGAATATTGTTACCAAGGATGAGGCTACGGCTAAAAAGATGGTAACCTATTTAAAAGAAAATAAGCTGGGTCGTGCCACCTTTCTTCCGTTAACCAGTATTACCTCCAAGGCTCTGGGACAGAGCCAGGAACAGGCAGCAAAAGAGCAGGGGGTTATCGGTTATGCCCATACCCTGGTAAAAGTGGATAAAGAGTATGAGGAACTGGTAAAATATCTGGTGGGCCGTATTTTAGTGGTAGATACCATGGATCATGCCCTTGCTCTGGCAAAGAAGTATAGCTATACTCTCCGTATTGTTACGTTGGAGGGCGAGCAGCTGAATCCGGGCGGCTCCATTTCCGGTGGTGCATATAAGAACAACAGTAATTTACTGGGCCGCCGCAGAGAAATGGAAGACCTGGAAAAGAAGATTGAAGAATGCAGGCAAAAGGCAGACAAACTTGCAAAAGAACGTGATTCTATTCGTGTAGAACGTGAACAAATCGCGAAAGATATTCTGTCTGAACGAGAAACTTTGCAGGAACTTTACCTGGAGCAGAATACGACCAGAATGAATCTCTCCTCTGCCGAGGAAAAACTGGCGGAATTAAAAGAAAACTACAAACTGATTGAGCAGGAAGTAACCAATCTTGAAATGAAGAACCGGGACAATATGTCCGGAGCAAAAGAACTGCGTGATCAGATTAAGAAAAATGAAACGGCCATGGAAGATGCCAAAAAGAAGACGGAAGTTTGCAATCTTTCCATGGAGCGTAACCGTGCCATTGAAGAAAAGCTTTCCGAAGAAAATGCCACATTGGCATTGGAGTGCGCCGGCTTAGAAAAGAATTTGCAATTCGTTAATGAAAACAGAAACCGAATTCTTGCAGAAATCGAGCGTCTCGACAGGGAACAAAAGATTTTAAAGGACGAAAACAGTACCACCAAAGAACGTATTGCCGAGCAGGAAAAGGGAATTGAAACAGCCAAGCAGAATATGGCTACCTGGACGGAAAATGTGGCAGATTTGGAAAAGAACCTGGAAGAACTGGAAGCAAAGAAAGAAGAAATCTCCAAGGAAAACAAGAATTTCTTCTCCAAGCGTGAAGAATTATCCAAGCATATTTCCGAACTGGATAAAGATTCTTTCCGTTTGTCAGCCCAGTTAGAAAAACTGCAGGATGCCATGAACAATCAGGCAAACTATATGTGGGAAGAATACGAAATTACCGTGGAATCCGCAAAACAGTTCCGGGATGAATCCTTACCGGGTTATAGCGGAATTCGTAAGGAAATCGGTGATATTAAGTCCGGCATCAAGGCACTGGGTGACGTTAACGTAAACGCCATTGAAGACTACAAGAATCTTTCGGAGCGTTACGAACTTTACAACAATCAGAGAAACGATCTCATGGAAGCAGAGGCAGCCCAAGTCGGATCGTAGCCATG
>JAZQJL010000219.1:0-2846 GCA_045541595.1 Lachnospiraceae bacterium
CGTGTAAGCCACGCCGCAGGACATCACACCCGCATATAAAATCGGCAGTTTTGCCGCCCAGACAGACTCCCAGGTTGGAGTTTCCGTAAATAACATCGGAATGGCGGATATTATTCCGGCCACCAAAAACTGGATGCAGGACATCCACACGCCGTTTACCTTTGGGGCAAAATAATCGATTACCAGAATATGACCGGTAAATACTACCGCGCATCCAAGAAGAAACAAATCTCCGGTTGCCAGGCGCAAGCTTCCCTCCGTCATACAAAGCAGATAAAGGCCGATTAGGGAGCACACCACACCAAACCATACACTGATGCCGCACTTTTTCTTAAAAAACAATCCGGCAACAGGCACAAGAACAATATACAGAGCAGTTAAAAATCCCGCCTTGCCCACGCTGGTGGACATAATGCCGATCTGCTGCAAATTAGTTGCCACTCCAAGAAATATGCCGCAGGAGATTCCGCCAAACAGCAGGGTTTTATTACGTGAAAACCAGCTGCCGTTCTTTGGTTCTACCCTCGTAGAATCATATTCTTCAGCCGCTATGCTTCTTTCCTCTTTAGAAGGTTTCCATAAAAGAGCCACCGGCACCAGCACCAGTGCTCCGATGATACACCGCACTGCATTAAACGTAAACGGTCCCACATAGTCCATGCCCGCACTCTGTGCCACAAAGGCAAATCCCCAGATGAGTGCCGCCAAAAATAACATTCCTGTATTTTTCATGCTGTTTTTCTGCATAAGTTTATCCTCGATTCTGCCTAACGTCTGTATTTCACAAATAACACACTAATTTATTAATGTACCATAAAACCTTTTTTTTCTCAATCCCTGAATTTGCTTTCCTAATTCAGTCTCCCACTGTCTCATCCATGGAGATATATCGTCCATGCCGGCCTGTGGGCGTAGCACCGAATCTTTTACCGTAAGCTCTGGTAAAGGAAGAGTAACTGCCAAACCCTGCCATGAAACAGCTTTCTGTCGCCGAAACTCCCTGTCGTATCAAGTCCCTGGCAAGAAACAGCCGACGCTCTGTCAGATAATCATACACCGACTGCCCCGTTTCTTTCTTAAATAAGCGCATCATGTGATATTTGCTGATAAAAAAGCGTTCCGATAACTGCTCCATCGTAATGTTCTCCGCTAAGTGAGCCTCTAAATACTGCAGTATCTTCTCAATTCTCTCATCCGACACCACCGGCCGTTCTGCCATCTGCATTCTTCCTTTGGCCTTATTTCTTCCCAGCTTCACCAAAAGCTGCAAAAGCATACTGCCCGCCATTACCGTACTGCCATAGGAGTTTTCTTTCAGCTCCTCCTTAAGTTCTAAAGCCCGCTCAAACAGTCGCTTGTATTTTCTCTCCTCCAGGCGCAGCACGTGACCGTCGGTTCCGTCAAAAATTTCTTCCAGATTGCATTCTTTCGTGGACTGCTTTTGCAAAAATTCCGGAGAAATATACAGGATGATTCTTTCATACTCCGCGCCCCGGACAAATTCCGGGCGATGCACCTGATTGCTTCCGATCAACAGAATATCTCCTGCTTTGAGCAGATAATGCTGGTCTTCCACCGTATATTCTCCCCGGCCGGAAATAAGCATGACCACCTTGCAGAATTCATGATAATGAAATTCCATAACGGCACCCTTATCATCCTTTAAATGAAACAGCCTAAATTCCTCCAGCAGGTATCCTTTCTTACTGATTTCCCATTGTTTTTCCTGCTCCATCCGGTCTCCTCCCCTTCTTTTTTGCTTCCTGTATTACGCCACTGCTTCATAGTAGCACTATTTGCAATAATTATAGCATATATTGCGTTTATTTTGCAACCAGTGCCCAGTATAATGGAAGCAGAAAGAAAATATCTCTATTAAATGCAGGGAGGTAATGAGTATGAAAAAATTCTTAAAAACTTATGGCTTTCTTCTTAGTATGCTGATTGGTATTGTTGCCGGATGTATCGTCGGCTTTGCCGCCCCGGCCTTTTCCCAAAAGTTAAAGCCGCTGGGCACCATCTTTACAAACCTGATGTTCTGCGTGGTGGTTCCTATGGTATTCTGCTCTATTGCCTCTGCCATTGCCAACATGCAGAATGCAAAGCGCGCCGGAAAAATTATGGGCATTACCATTGTCACCTTCACCATCACTGCCGGTCTGGCAGCATTTATCATGTATATCGTTGTCCGTATCTTCCCGGTAGTTACCCACAGCTACGATGTTACCGCCGGTGAAGTAGACGAAACCTTAGGTCTTGCCGATATGATTATCAACTTCTTTACTAAGCCGGACTTCATAGAGCTTTGGAGCCGTAAGGCCATCCTTCCTCTCATCGTGGCTGCCATCCTCTTCGGATTCGGCGTACAGATGAACGGCGGAAAAGAAACTATGACTGCCAAGCTCTTAAATGACATTACCGGTTGCATCATGAAAACCGTAAAGATTATAACCTATTATGCACCGATCGGTTTCTTCGGATTTTTTGCAGGATTAGTTGCCGATTATGGTCCTGAACTCATCGGCGATTACAGCCGTACCCTGATTATTTACTACGTCCTCAGCTTTGTTTATATGTTAATTTTCTTCCCGATTTATGCCCGCATCGGCGGTGGCAAGGGAGCTGTCAAAGTAATGTTTCAACATCTGTTCCGGCCGGCAGCAGTGTCCTTCGGTACCTGCTCCAGTGTGGCAACCATCCCGACCAATATGGAAGCTTCCGAAAAAACCGGTATCTCTAAGGATGTGTCCAACATCGTCGTCCCACTTGGTGCCACCATGCACATGGACGGTTCCGCCATGTCTGCCATCATCAAGGTTGCCTTTCTCTTTGGCATCTTCGGCATG
>JAZQJL010000220.1:0-1971 GCA_045541595.1 Lachnospiraceae bacterium
TGCAGAGTATTTTGACACGGCAGAGCAGGAAAAACTGGAAGAGAAGTATGTCTACTGGGGGGAATTGCGTCCAACCATATTTGAACTGATTAAAGGTAAGCGTACCCCGTTGGCATTTTCATTTACTTTGTTATTAACAAAGAATGACACAACGGAACTGCTGGGACGAAGAACAGTGAACGTAGGGGACGATTCCCCTTCCTTATTTCTGCAAATTCGGTTTGAACATGGCACCGGGCGTATGATTACCGGCACCGCAAGAAATACGTTTACTCTGGATAAATCCTTAGATGAGGCCTGGGATGCGGAAATCCGGCAGCTTTTAAAAGCCATGGAACTGGCAGTGGAAGAAGAATAAATTATAAACTGTTTATAAATATTAGCACTCGACACTAACGAGTGCTAATATTTTTCTTGACATTTCTTTTTTTCGGGGGTATAGTATATTACATCACAAGAAGAAAGCCGGTTTGGCTTGTCTTAACTTGAAAGGAGTAATAGCTAATGAGTACAGTAAAAGGAAACCTTTCCATCAATTCCGAAAATATTTTCCCTATTATCAAAAAGTGGTTGTATTCCGACCATGACATATTTTTCCGTGAGTTAATTTCCAACGGATGTGATGCCATCACCAAGTTAAAAAAGTTAGAAATGATTGGTGAGGCCGAGGTAGCTGAGGATAATGAATATAAAATCCAGGTAATCGTAAACCAGGAAGAAAAGACCCTTACCTTTATTGATAACGGTATCGGTATGACTTCCGAAGAAGTAAATGAATATATTAACCAGATTGCTTTTTCCGGAGCAAAGGATTTCCTGGAAAAGTATAAAGATAAGGCGAATGAAGACCAGATTATCGGTCACTTCGGCCTTGGCTTTTATTCTGCATTCATGGTGGCAGACAAGGTTACCATCGATACGTTATCCTACAAAAAAGATGCAACACCGGTTCACTGGGAATCCGAAGGCGGCATGGAATTTGAAATGGGGGAAGGCGACAAAGAAGTCCGCGGTACTACCATCAAACTGTATTTAAACGAAGACAGTTTTGAATTTTCCAATGAATACCGTGCCAAGGAAGTAATTGAAAAGTACTGCTCTTTCATGCCAATCCCGATTTACTTCTTTAATGCCTCCGCACAGGAAGAGGAGACAGAAGAAACGAAAGTCGTTGAGGCAGACGTGGTGGACGGAGAAGCGGTGGAAGCTTCCGAAGAAAAGAAGGGTCCGGAGCCGATCAATACTCCGAATCCGCTATGGAACAAGCATCCGAACGAGTGCACGGAGGAAGATTACAAGAAGTTTTATCGAGATGTGTTTATAGACTTCAAGGAGCCGCTGTTCTGGATTCACTTAAATATGGATTATCCGTTTAATTTAAAGGGAATTTTATACTTCCCTAAGTTAAACACCGAATATGACAGTATCGAAGGAAAAATCAAGCTCTACAGCAACCAGGTATTTATTGCGGACAACATCAAGGAAGTAATTCCGGAATTCTTGATGCTCTTAAAGGGTGTCATCGACTGTCCGGATTTACCGTTAAACGTTTCCAGAAGTGCCCTGCAGAACGACGGTTTTGTAAAGAAGATTTCCGACTATATCACCAAGAAGGTGGCAGATAAGCTGTCCGGTATGTACAAGGTGGAAAGAGAAGAATACGAGAAATTCTGGGATGACATTTGTCCGTTCATCAAGTTCGGATGTTTAAAGGACGAAAAATTCCGGGATAAGATGAAGGATTTTATCATCTTCAAAAACCTGGAAGGCAAGTATCTGACTCTGCCGGAGTATATCAAGGCTGCGGGAGGAGATGCCACAGAAGAGGTGCAGGAAGAAAATAAGGATGCAGAGCCTAAGAAAGACACCGTATACTATGTAACCGATGAAAAACAGCAGAGCCAGTACATCAACATGTTTAAGGAAAACGGTATTGATGCTTTGATTATGACCCATAACATCGATCAGCCG
>JAZQJL010000221.1:0-14938 GCA_045541595.1 Lachnospiraceae bacterium
TGAGATTACAATCAACGACCAGCTGGAATGGGAATGTCCGCAGTGCGGAAATAAAGACCACGCCAAGATGAACGTTACCAGAAGAACCTGTGGCTATCTGGGCGAAAATTTCTGGAATGTGGGAAAAACAAAGGAGATAAACTCCAGAGTACTTCATATATAGGATGAATTGTCATGAATTATGCTGATATTAAACAATATGATGTTGCCAACGGGCCGGGAGTCCGGGTATCCGTCTTTGTCAGCGGATGTACCCACTATTGCAAGGGCTGTTTCAATCAGGAAGCCTGGGACTTTAATTATGGGCAACCGTTTACCAAAGAGTCTGTACAGACAATACTTGAGTATCTGAAGCCCTCTTATGTAAAAGGCCTGACCGTGTTGGGAGGAGAACCGCTGGAACCGCAGAATCAATCTGCGGTTCTGGAGCTTTTAAAATGTGTGAAAAAAGAATATCCGGAAAAGTCCATCTGGCTTTTTTCCGGATATGACTTTGAAAAAGATATCCTGGGGCGTATGTGTAAAGAACTTCCGGAAACCGGGGAAATCCTCAGCTGTCTTGATGTTTTGGTGGACGGGGAATTTGTAGAAGAATTGAAGAATTTGTCTTTACGGTTTAAAGGTTCTTCCAATCAAAGAACCATCTTAGTACAGGAATCATTAAGTTCCGGCAAACTGGTTTTGTATGATTTGTAATGTTCAAAGGAGACTTTCCAATGCCAAAGAAATTGTTAAATACATTAAAATACGGAAGCGGTAAAACAAAGCGGAAGATTTATCTGATGCTGGGTATTCTTGCAGTCGGGGTGATATTAACAATAACTGCTCTGCTGTTAGAAAATGCCATGCTGGGTCTTTCTGCTTTTTTAGTGGTGTTTGTTGACGGACTTATTTTATTTAATACTTCCTTTGAACAAAAAGAAGTGGCAGTAAAGCAAAGACAAACAGGAAAAAGTAAGCGGGAACAAAGGGCGAAGCGGAAAGCCGCGGAACCGGAGGAGGATGAACCGGGAGCCCTGGAATGGCTGTCTTCAGAAAAAAAAGAAAAGCCGGAAGAACGGGAAGAGGAGGAAGATGACGAAGAAGATGACGACGAAGAAAAAGACGACAATCCTCTGGTAAAATATGATGAAAAGAAATTAAAAAAACTTATGGTTGCATATAAAGTCAAGAAGCATCACGTGCCGGTCATGATTGATGTTTGCCAGGCGGAACGAATCGTACAGAGTCCGGCGTATATGTGGAATGATGCCAATTATCTTTATTTCCTTGTGCTGGCAGAGGAGCCCCGTCTGATAAAATCCAGACTTTCTGATTCGGATACCATTCGCATCCGCAGGGGAATTACCGCCCGGCCGATGGAAGAATATCCGGAAATGAATGAGCCTTCCGTAATCAACATGATTTTCGGAAGCCTGCTGCCAAAATATTATAAAGTAGAAAACGGTCCCTACCGGACGGAATACCGCAAAAATTTGTATTCTGCCGCTAAAGGAATCTGGTGTACGTCAGCGTCGGTAAAGAATATGATAAAAATCTTACCGGAACGTTTTGCCCTGGAAGACGGAAAAACAGAGAATGAAAGCATTTATTATCAGGAAATTTACATTGCCCGAATTATGTTCTGGGATGGTATATACAGCGGACAGGAGTATAAGGAAAAAGTTCTGGAGATTCTCTCCGGTCTGATTCGGGCCGAAATCTCGGAGGGCACAGTGATGGAATACTTAAATGCCATGCTGATGAAGGGCCTGATTCCGAGAGAATATGCGGAGTATGTCATCTCAAAACGTAAAGTCAAATAATTTCGTTAAAAATTGTGAACTTTGTGATTGACAATACGCGTATAATTGTATACAATAATGCAAAAGTGAGAAAAAAGGGAGAGTACATGCTATGCAAAATCGTAAAGTACACATCAATCCGCAAAACAATTTATTGTTTTTGGAAGAGAAAATTTATCCGTTAGTAGACGTGGAGCAGCCAAACGTATATCGTAACCTGTTCCCGTACGATGAAATTCCTAAAATCGCATTCAATGACCGAATTGTACCGCATAATTTCCCGGAGGAAATTTGGATTACAGATACAACGTTCCGTGACGGTCAGCAGTCCCGTGCACCGTATACACCGGAACAGATTGTTACCATTTATGATTATTTACATAAACTGGGCGGACCAAACGGAATCATCCGTCAGAGTGAGTTCTTTGTATATAGTAAAAAAGACAGAGATGCTTTATATAAGTGTATGGAAAGAGGCTACGAATTCCCGGAATGTACTACCTGGATTCGTGCCAGCAAGAAGGACTTTGAACTGGTAAAGTCCATCGGTATCCGTGAAACCGGTATTTTAGTCAGCTGTTCTGACTATCATATTTTCTATAAGATGAAGATGACCCGTGCCCAGGCAATGCAGCACTACTTAAATATTGTAAGAGAATGTCTGGAAACCGGTATTGCGCCAAGATGCCATCTGGAAGATATTACCCGTGCAGACGTTCACGGCTTTGTTATTCCATTCTGTTTTGAACTGATGAAATTAGGTGCAGAGTATAATATTCCGGTAAAGATCCGTGCCTGTGACACCATGGGTTACGGTGTAAACTTCTCCGGTGCCGTGCTTCCTCGTTCCGTGCAGGGTCTTATCTATGCACTGCTGGTGCATGCAGGTGTTCCTTCGGAATTACTGGAATGGCACGGTCACAACGATTTCTACAAGGCAGTTACAAACTCCACCACCGCATGGTTATACGGTGCTTCCGGTGTTAACTGTTCGCTGTTCGGTATCGGTGAGCGTACCGGTAATACACCTTTGGAAGCAATGGTATTTGAATATGCCCAGTTAAAGGGTACTTTAGACGGTATGGATACTACCGTAATTACTGATCTGGTGGATTACTTCAGAACAGAAATCGGATATAAGCTTCCGTCCCGTACACCGTTTGTAGGTGCAAACTTTAATGTAACCAGAGCAGGCATTCACGCGGACGGTCTTCTTAAGAACGAAGAAATTTACAATGTGTTCGATACGGAAAAATTCTTAAAGCGTCCGGTACTGGTAGCAGTGTCCAACACTTCCGGTCTGGCAGGTATTGCCCACTGGATGAATACCGTGTTCCACTTAAAGGGTGATGATGCTTTGGATAAAAACAATCCGCTGGTAATTTCCCTGAAGGAATGGGTGGACTCGGAATATGAAGGCGGTCGTATTACCGTTATTACAGATAAGGAACTGTCTGAGCAGATTCAGCTGCGTCAGGGACAGTTTGGAATGAACCTGCCGCCGATCATTGATTAGTACAACGCTTTTGCATAAGGACATTTCAAACAATGGACAGCGTAAAATAATAAAAAGGAGAATATAAACATGGATTACACAACACAGATTGCAGCTGCTAAGGAGGCTTTTGGTAAGCTGTTAGAGGACCAGTTAAAGAGAGTGGAAGAGATGAAGGCACAGGGCGATTTCGTTGACTATGCGGCGCTTCCTACCATTAAAATCGGCGTGTGCGGCGGTGACGGTATCGGCCCGGCCATCACAGCACAGGCACAGAGAATTTTAGAGTACTTACTTGCGGACGAAGTAAAGTCCGGCAAGGTGGAATTTAAGGTAATCGACGGTCTCACCATCGAAAGAAGAGTTGCTGAAAATGCGGCAATTCCTGCGGACGTATTGGAAGAGTTAAAGGAATGTCATGTTATCTTAAAGGGACCTACAACCACACCTAGAAAGGGCGATCCTTGGCCAAACGTAGAAAGTGCAAACGTTGCCATGAGAAAGGCACTGGATTTATTTGCAAATGTTCGTCCGGTTCGCATTCCTGAGCAGGGTATCGACTGGACCTTCTACCGTGAGAATACCGAAGGTGCTTACGCAGTAGGCAGCAAGGGTGTTCATGTAACAGAGGACCTGGGTGTAGACTTTACCGTAGTAACCAGCCAGGGCTGCGAACGTATTATCCGTGCGGCATTTGAATATGCTAAGGCAAACAAGAAGACAAGAGTAACTGCAGTTACCAAGGCAAATATCATCAAGACTACCGATGGTAAGTTCCTGGATACCTTCCGTGAAATCGCAAAGGATTATCCGGATATCACTGCAGATGACTGGTATATCGATATTATGACAGCAAAGCTGATTGACGAGAAGAGAAGACGTGACTTCCAGGTTATGGTACTTCCAAACCTGTACGGCGACATTATCACTGATGAGGCTGCTGAATTCCAGGGCGGTGTAGGAACTGCAGGAAGTGCAAACATCGGTAAGAAGTATGCTATGTTTGAAGCAATCCATGGCTCTGCACCTCGTATGGTAACGGAAGGCAGAGACAAGTATGCAGATCCATGTAGCGTAATCCGTGCAGCTGCAATGCTTCTCGGCCACATTGGTTACAACGACAAGGCTGACAAGCTTTACAAGGCACTGGATATTTGTACCGTAACAGAAAAGAAGTACGTAATTACCGGTCGTGATACCGGCGTTACCGGCGCAGAGTTTGCTGATTATATTATGGAAACTATCGCTAAGTGCTGTTAACATTGGCAGGTTTTAAACCTTAGAAAAGGAAAGGTAGAAAGAAATGGAAGAGGGTAAGGACAGAACCGCTGTCCGAAAGGAAGTAACCGATAAATATTCTCTCCGAGGAAGAGTATTTCACCGTATCAGAGAAGACATATTATCCGGAAAATACAGTGAAAATGAAGAATTGAAAGAAGCAACCATCGGCGCGGAATTCGGCGTAAGCCGGACTCCGGTCCGTGAGGCGCTTCGTCAGCTGGAGCTGGAAGGCCTGGTAAATATCATACCCAACAAGGGAGCGTATGTAACCGGCATTTCCGATAAGGATACCAGAGACATTTATATCATCCGTTCTTATCTGGAGGGGCTTGCTGCAAGGTGGGCCTGCGACAGAATTACGGAAGAAGAAATTGAAAGTCTGGAAGAAATTGTGTATCTTTCGGAATTTCATGCAAAGAAGAAGCATTATGACCAATTAGTGGAACTGGATAATAAATTTCATGAAAGTATTTATCATGCTTCCGGCAGTAAGATTCTGGAGCACGAGCTGACCACGTTCCATCATTACCTGGAGCGCATACGTAAAGAGTCGTTAAAAAAAGAGGCACGTGCCATGCAGTCCAATGAAGAGCATCTGGCTATTTTGGAGGCAATGCGAAAACGTGACGGTGACCTGGCGGAGAAACTGGCTCATGAGCATATTATCCAGACCATTGAAAACATGAATAAGGAAGGATTATAGAAGCATGAAGAAGGCCGGTAAATTACTCTGTTGCCTGTTGCCGATTGTGGTGGCATTAGTTTGTCAGATTGCGGTTTCTACGGGGTTCATGTTTGTATATAGCATGTACCTGGCGATGAAACTGACAATGCTTGGCATAACAGATGCAGAAGCACAGGAAGTGTATCTGGCAGAGCACATGAACTTTGACGGTGATACATTGATGCTGGTTACGGCCATTGCAACTGCTGCCACCTTACTGGTGGGCGTGCTTTGGTATCGTAGATATAAACCTGCAACGGATTTCAATCTGAAGCAGGTGGTAAACGGAAAGTTGATTGCAGCCATGGCATGTCTTGGCTTGTCTTTACAGTTCCTGGTTTCCATGTGTTTATCCGCGGTTTATCCGGTGCTTCCGGAAAGTCTGATAAATCAGTACGGTGAATTGATGGAAAGCCTCATTGGCGGAAATATATGGCTGTCTCTTTTGGTGACTGTGATATTAGCTCCCCTGGCAGAGGAGTTTTTGTTCCGTGGCCTTACCATGAAAATGGCGCAGAAGGTTCTGCCGTTTATGGCTGCTAATGTGATTCAGGCGATATTGTTCGGCATTTACCACATGAATTGGATTCAGGGTGTGTATGCCTTTGTGTTAGGTGTGATTTTAGGTTTTACTGCGGAATATTTTCATTCCGTCTGGGCTTCCGTATTGCTTCATGCCTTTGTAAACGGTTCTGCAGAGGTTTTATCACTGCTTCCTGAGGCAGTAACCGAAACTTATATCGGAATCATCGGCATTGCAGTGGTTGGTGTGGTACTGTTGTTTGTGGCAGGCAGATTGTATCCTTTGGCAAAAAAAGAACGTTGCTTGACGGAATTTGACACGAAAACATCAGAAAAAGAAATGTTTAGGGAAAATTCATTTGACGAATAAGAGATAGAAAATTATAATAGTAAAAAAGAGAAGAGGCAGATGAGATAATCTGCCTTTTCCATTCTAAAAAATGGGAGGATTGGGTTATGATTGAAATTTTTAAGACCATGGATGGAAAAATCCTGGAGCAAATCGAAACCGTAGAAAAAGATTGTTGGATTTCCATGACAAACCCCACTCCTCAGGAAATTCATCAGATTGCCAGTATATGCGGCGTAGAAGAAGATGTTCTTAAGGCTGCGCTGGACGCAGAAGAACGGGCACGTATCGAAACAGAGGATGATTATGCCCTCATGATTGTCGATATTCCTGCCATTGAAAAAGAAGTGGTGGAAAAGCAGGAAAAAGACCGCTACATTACCATGCCGCTTGCTATCGTGCATCTGAATGATTATATTATCACGGTCTGTCTGGTGGAAACACCGGTGTTGGCCCAGCTTCGCTCCGGGCGGATTAAAGGATTTTCCACCCACAAAAAGACAAGGTTTATTCTGCAGATTTTTTACCGGGTTGCTACCCAGTTTTTGCAGTCTCTCCGTTCCATTAACCGTCAAAGCGAGAGTATCGAAGACCGGCTTCATGTATCCCAGAAAAACAAAGAATTGTTTGAACTCCTGGAGCTCCAAAAGAGTCTGGTGTACTTTACCACATCCCTGCGGGCCAATGAAGGTGTCTTCGAAAAAATGCTGAAGAGTGAAAACGTAAAACGTTATCCGGATGATGAAGACTTACTGGAAGACGTTATTATCGAAAATAAACAGGCGATGGAAATGGCAAATATTTATAACGGAATTTTAAGCGGAATGGTAGATACCTTTGCATCCGTTATCAGCAATAACTTAAATATTGTCATGAAGTTTCTTGCCACAGTAACCATTGTAATGTCCATACCGACTATGATTGCCAGCTTTTACGGAATGAATGTGCCGTTACCGGGGCATGATAATCCGTATGGATTCTATATAGTGCTTGGATTTGCACTTTTGTTTGCAAGCATTGTGGCACTAATCTTCCACAAAAAAGACGTATTTTAATAGAAAAGGCAGAAAGAGTAGTTTATGGGAAAGTTTTTAATGAGAATGGAACAAAAATATGGAAAGTATGCACCGGATAATCTTCCGTTGTTACTGGTTATTTGCAGTGTAATCGGCTATTTCCTGCAAATGGTGTTGCCGGGGGTGGCGGAATATTTGTACCTTAACCCGTACCTGGTATTGCATGGTCAGATATGGCGTTTGTTCACCTGGATACTGGTGCCGGAAAGCGGCTTCGGAAGCGGATGGTACGGCTTGCTTATGCTGGCATTTGTATCGTATTGCTACTATATTCTGGGCAGCAATTTACAGTTTGCCATGGGAAAATTCCGTTTCAGCCTTTATGTGTTTTCCGGCCTTCTGTTTACGGTTATCGGAAGCTTCATTTTGTATGGTGTGGCTACGGTGCAGTTTGCAGAGGTGATAGAATACCTGGGAGAGGGCAGTGCGGAAGATGTGTTTACCATTTACGGAAGCACGGTGATTGACGGTAAGACTACATTGCTTCCGGCATACTGGTTCCGCCAGATCAGCACCGGAGAAATCAAAATGTCCATGCTGCTGGCCATTGCGGCAATTTTCCCGAACGCGGTATTTCGTATTAATTTCCTGATTCCGATTAAAGCAAAGTGGCTTGGAATATTCTATGCTGCAATTATGGCGTACAGTTTCCTGATGGGTAGTATTGCGTCAAGAATTATGCTGGTGGCATCCCTGCTCAACTTTATTGTGTTCTTCTTTGCAACACGGGATTACAGAAGACTTTCACCAAAAGAACAAAAAAGAAAAATGGAATACCGGCAGATGATGCGTCAGGCACAAAATGCTGGAAATACAGCAACTTATCAGGGCAGAAGTGTCATTACCAGACATAAGTGTGCCATTTGCGGAAGAACAGAACTGGATGACGAAAACTTAGAATTCCGTTATTGCTCAAAGTGTGAAGGAAACTATGAATATTGTTCCGATCATTTATATACCCATGAACATGTCAGACGTATTGTACCGGGAGGAACGGTAAAGCCGGAGGAGTAAATGCATGAGAGCTGTCTGGTTGTTGCTGCAGGCATTTGCGGCAAAATGGAAAAACAGACGGAATATCAGAACACTTATAGTGCTTATTATAGTTATGATAAGCACTTTTTGTTGTGTCAGAAACATGATTACGGAAAAAGAAACGACAGAGCAGGGAAAAATTACCCTTGGCGTGGCGCAGCAGGATACCTCGGAGTACGCCGACCTGCTTTTACAATATTTTAACGAGAACGAGATATTTTTACAGTATGTAGAGCTGATGGAGGCGGAGGAGCAAAAACTCCGGGCGGTTATGGAAGAAGGAGAACTGGACGCATATCTGGTGATTCCGAAGAATTTTGCCCAGAGCATGATCGACATGGAGAACCTGCCGATTAAGGCCAGGGTTTCCATGGAAAATCCAACCAAAGCCCTGGTGCTGCGACATGTGATGGAAGCATATGAAAACTATGTGGAAGCGGTTGAGGTTAACTGCACGGCGTTGTACCGGCGAATGAGAGAGGAAGGATTTACTTCCAAGCAAATGAATACGGCTAACGTGGAAATCTCTCTGGAGTTGATTTTTACCGCATTGGGAAAGGATGATATTTTCCGCAATAATATAGTGGAAAGAGAAGAAAAGGCAACACTTTCCTTAGCAGATCATTATCAGTATACCCTGGTGTATTTTGTTTTGCTGTTTTTGCTTTTACCCGTAGGACTAAACTTAATCGAGATGAAAAAGAGCGGAATTACCCAAAGGCTTGCGGCAGTCAATGTACCGGTGGGCAGTGTGTGTGTCGCGGCGGGACTTCCGTATCTGGCTGTTATTGCGTTGCTTCAGCTGGCGGTATGCTATGAAAAAGGCAGCATGGAACGGTTTTTGCCTGCCTTTTGTTGCATTTGCCCATGGGTTCTTCTGTTTTTACTACTGGGCCTGTTGTGCAGCGACAATAAAAAATATCTGTTTCTTTGCAGCATGATTCTGGTCTGCCTGGCGGTGTTCGGCGGAAGTCTGATTCCGGAAGGCTTTCTTCCGGACAGCTTTCAGAAAATTTCCGCCTGGATGCCGAACCGGATGTATACCTACATAATGGGAGGTGTGCCGTTATGATGCGCTTTATAAAAGAAATCTGCCTCACTATGGTACAGAGCCTTAAAATGCTTCTTTTAGGAAGACAAACCCTGATTCTGCTGGCCGGCGGTATCCTTCTTCTGGTTGTTATGCTGACGGGAATGGATGAGGTAAAAGAAGAAAAAAGTAAGATTTCCATCGGCATTGCCGACCGGGATGGCAGCGAATTGTCAGAAGCGGTTATTGACGGCATGCGGCAGAAGGAAATGTATGAAATCATAACGGGGGAAGAGGAAGAACTGTTAGTGCTTCTGGAACAGGGAGAACTTTCTGCCGTATGTGTGCTGAAAAGCACTTTTTCTGAGAATATTGCAAAGGGAAAATCCAATAAAATTGTGACCATATACGAAACGGAGGGCGGAGAAGCGTTGCTTCTCGGAGACATTTTTGCAGGAGTCATGATGCAGGAAATCTGTACGGCAAAGGGCTATCAAAAACTGCTTTCCTATCAAAAAAAGGCGGGAAAAGAAAGTACGTTATCCATGGAGGAATACCGGACGTACGTAACCGATATTCTGCAGGAAGGCGGGACGGCCTTTGCCTTTGATGTGACTTATGTGGCAGGCAGTGGTAAGAAGGTGGAAAAACCATCCCAGTCGGTGATTTATGAGCAGGCAATTTTTGCGGTGTTTGCCTTAATGACCGGGCTGATTTCCATATATTCCGTATTACCGTTCCGACAGATGCGGCATGGCCGGCTGGCGGAAAGAATGAAAACCTTACCGGTGCACGGCAGTGCGGTTTATCTTGGAAGTGCATTGGCAGGTTTGCTGATTCCGATGGCATTCGGCTTTTTGTTTTTACTGTGCTTTTCCAAGCGGAATGCATTGGAACTTTCGCAAAATATTTCATTACTTATTTGCACAGCAGTGTATGTTTGTGTTATAGTATGTGTGATGCTGTTTGCGGCATATGTAATTAAAAACCATACGGTATATCAGATGGGAATGCTGGCAATGATTCTCATATTCGGAGTGTTTGGACTTGTCAGTCTGGTAGACGGCTTGCTGGTGCCGGAGGGCACGGCGGTCTGGGTGCCGAACGGCTGGTATGTCCGGAAAATGACTGAATTATTACAGCAATAACTAAGGAGGATTAGCATGAATAGATCAACACGACAGCTGGCAGCTGACATTAAAGCGGGAAGAAACCTGGAGCAGGCTTTGCCTGAGCTGATGAACCGCATGGCCTCTGCCTATGGAATGCTGTCTTATTATAACATGAATATGGAGCTTTCCGTATTGCTTGAATCTAAGGCTGAGGGCCTGATTAAACCGGGACGCACCATAAAAGAGCTGGAAGAAAAACTGTATGACATTATCAATAAAACGTTATTACAGGAATTTATGCCGGACCGGTTTGAAGAAGCAATTAAGGAACTGGCAGAACTTCGTGAAAAAGTAATTTCCAAAATGGACATTCTGACTGCTTATACGGATTTGTTCATTTTGTACGAGTATATCATGAACCGTCTGGAAGCGGTATTTGAGGCGGAGGAACCGGCCGCTATGGACAATGATGCGGTGGCAAAGGAAATTCTGCAGTGGATTTTTGCAGAGGAAGAACCGGCCCTTGTAAACGAGCATATTAAGGAGATGCTGTCTTGCCTGCCGGTGCGTATGACCAAGGCAAAATTTCTGGAACTGGTGGAAAATGCGTTCTCTATTTATGAAGCATCTGACAGTCGGAGCGTAGATATGTTCGATTATATGCTTCGCAGTGCGTCCGGCTTATACACACCAAAGGGAATGGCAAAGAATTATGCAAAACTGGATAAGGTGAAAAAACTCTTTGAAAGCAAGGCGTTTGCAGAACTGACAAAAGAAGAGTACGAAGAACGCAAAGCTGCTCTTTCGGAAGGGTCGGAGTATATCAGAAATGCGACGGAATGTTTAAGTGACATTCAGGCAGTGGCCAATGCACTTCTGACGGTGTTACTGACCAAGCAGTACTTTACATTGACTGCAGAACAGGACAGTATTCGTCCGCAGGAGATTACAAGAAAGCTTCTTTCTGAAGAAGCCGTGGATACTGAAAACTTGTTTGCAGGCGTGGAAACAGAGATGGAAGCTGTTTCCGAGGAAATTATGGGGTTGGAAGCTTCCCTGATTTACGTAAAGGAAAACAGGGAGAAACAGGTGGAAGCGTTAATGCTGTCTGTTTTGTATCAGCGTCTTTTGACGGTACAGCGCCTGAACTCCAGCAGCGCCTATGCTTCTTTGTCAGAAGAAGAAACAGAAGAAAAACCGGGCTATGTAAAGCAGGTAAAAGAAGCATTCCTCATGGATTTAAAAACAGCACTGGAGAACGGTTCCAGAGTAAGAAACCGTGCGGTTATGGCCGCAGTGCTTAGGGAACTTCCGGTATTTTTTAACAATCATACGGAAGTTATGAACTATGTAAGAAATGCCCTGGAAGGCTGCAGAGACGAAAAAGAAAAGAAAATCAGCGTGGATTTGCTTCGCAGCTGCTACTAGGTAAAACTTTACTTCCGGTGTAAAGTTTGGTATGATAGCATTGAGTAACCGGGATGAGGTAGACAGAGTATGATTGTTTGGTCTGAAAAACTATACATAGGCGAACAGGCAGAAAAAAGATGTGAAAAAGTAAAAAAAAAGCTGGAAAACGGCAAGCTTGTTCCCGGTTTTTTTCTGATTACCAGACCATCAAATGAAAGTAACCTGTTTGATATTCTGCCGTCTGCAGAACTTCTGTTTCCGTACTATAAACAGAGGGAGCTTTTGGTGTATGGTCTTGCCAAAGGAAAAGAGGAAGCAGAGAATCTGGTGCTTTCCATGTTGGAAGATGTCTATCGGGAAACAGACGGACTTTATTGCAAGGAGTATTTCAAAACGGAATGATAAGTGTATTATTGCTCATTTTAAAAATAATCGGAATTACCTTGTTGGTGGTTTTGGGTCTTATTCTCCTGATACTTCTTTTGGTGCTGTTTGCACCGGTGTCGTATAAGGTATGGGTGGTTCATAATCCGAAGGAAACCAGGGTAAAAGCAAAAATAACATATTTGTTTCCGTTATTGTCGGCTACCTTGCAGTATTTAAAAAAATTCACCTGCAAAGTAAGGCTGTTCGGTTTTGTGCTGTTTGATTCAGAAAAACCGAAGAAAGAAAAGCCTCAAAAAGAAAAGCAGGACAAAAAGTCAAAGAAAAAGTCAAAAAAGAAGAAAAAAAAGGCAACAGAGGAAGCGGCATCGGAAACTAAGCCGCAGATAAAAACAGAAACTTTACCAAACGAAGAAAGTCTGCAGGGGCCTGTCGAAAAAGAAGAGACGGTCATGTCTGCGGAATCGGAACAAGAGGACGGACAGGAGAAAAAACAGGGACTGATTGAAAAAATCAAGTGTAAGTTTCAAAAAATCAGAGAGACTATTAGTAATAGTATCAGTAAAATAAAAAAGCTGCTGCATCAGAAAGATGAGGTGCAAAGAATTCTCGCAAAACCGGAAACCAAGGAGGTATTTTCTTTTGCGTGGGATACAGTAAAACGGTTAATAAAACATATCGGACCTAAAAAAATCAAAGGTTATGTGGCTTATGGTGCGGATAATCCGGCCACCACGGGGCAGGTGCTTGGTGTGCTTAGCATCCTTTATGCCCGGACCGGCAAGCTTCTTGAAATCCGGCCGAATTTTGAAGAAAAGCAGCTGGAATGCGATGTGTATTTAAAGGGTAAAATCAGGCTGTTTACGCTATTGGTAATCGGAATAAAAGTAATTTTACATCCGGAACTGAAACAGTTGATAAAAGAAGTGAAAGAAATAAAAAATATAGAATAAAATTTGGAGGATGAAAAGATGGCAGATAATAATTTTAACAGTACAGTAGAAGCATTATTTAAAGGAATGGACGGATTCTTATCCACAAAGACCGTAGTCGGCGATGCCGTAAAGTTTGACGATGGAACAATTATTCTTCCGCTTGTGGACGTTTCCTTCGGCGTTGGCGCCGGTGCCTGGGCAAAACAGGCCGGTGATATGAGCAGCGGCGGCGGTCTTGGCGGAAAGATTACACCAAGCTCCGTGGTAGTGTTAAAAGACGGACATGCCAAGCTTGTTAATGTGAAGAATCAGGATACGGTAACCAAGGTGCTGGATATGGTTCCTGACCTGATTGATTCCTTCAAAAAGGACAAAACAGAGAAGAAAGAAATGCAGGAAAAAGTAGACAGCGTAGTCAATGATTTAGAAGAATAAAAAAATAAATTAATTTGTGCTTGCATTCTGAAAGGTTTTCTGTTAAAATGATTTTGTTTGTGGGCCATAGCCTTAAATTATTACCTAAGGAGGTGCAATAAAATGGCTAAATGTGCAGTTTGTGATAAGGGTGCTTTATTTGGAAGAACCATCAGCATTACCAGAAGCCAGGTTTCCGGTAGAGCTAATAAGATGTGGAAGTCCAACGTTAAGTCTGTCAGAGTTAAGACAGAAGGTGGTACTAAGAAGATGTATGTATGTACATCCTGCTTAAGATCCGGTAAAGTAGAGCGTGCGTAAGCAGCAAAAGTTGGATTAAGCAAATAAGCTTGATTAAAAATGGGTGTCAGCGGTTGCTTGACACCCTGTTTTTCGTTTCGGGTGAAAGAGAGTTTGCTGAGAGAACAAGTTTGAAAATTCTGCGAATTTTATGTTCTTCACTTGCAAAACAGGTTATATCCGCATACCAGAAAGAGTAAAATAATGCAGAGAGCAAGGATGCCGTGCCGTATAAAGAGCATGAGTATCATTCCAACGGCAATCCAAAACATGATAAAGCCAATCAGGCGTTTCATAAGATGCTCCTCACGGTGTGTTTGATATTAATATATGTGTTAATGAGAAAAAAATTTAAAGAAAAGGTTCCTTTTCGGCTTAAGTTATGGTAAAATTCCTATGTTGGAAACAATTTCTGCGGCCGTGGCTGAGTATGCGTGCCGGGAATAACAGGATTGGAGGTATTACTATGAATAGCAGTGGTATTATGAATACAAACCTTGGAAATGTTCAAATTGATAAAGATGTAATTGCAAAGTATGCAGGTTCGTCCGCAGTGGAGTGCTTTGGTATTGTCGGTATGGCAACCATCAGTGTAAAAGACGGCTTTGCCAAGCTTTTAAAAAGAGAGAGTCTGACCCATGGCGTAGAAGTTACGGTAACGGCAGACAATAAGATAACCATTGACCTTCATATCATCGTTTCGTACGGTGTCAGCATTTCGGCGGTTACGGATAACCTCATCAGTAACGTAAAGTACAAAGTAGAAGAATTTGCCGGTCTTCCGGTAGAGCGGATCAGCGTCTATGTAGAAGGCGTCCGCGTTATAGATTAACCCGTACGGATTAGGAGGATAGTATCGTGGCGAATATTACAGTAGATGCAAAGATGCTTTGTAAAGCGTTTTTGGCAGGTGCAAAGCGTATCGAAGCAAAGAAAGAATATATTAACGAATTAAACGTTTTCCCGGTTCCGGACGGTGACACAGGTACTAATATGACATTAACCATCATGTCTGCAGCAAAGGAAGTAAGCCAGATGGTTAACCCAACTATGAAGGAGCTTGCAAAAGCAATTTCTTCCGGTTCCC
>JAZQJL010000222.1:0-3524 GCA_045541595.1 Lachnospiraceae bacterium
ACCGCTTGGCCTCCGACTTTATAAGGATAGTGATTTCGTTTCAGTGGCGGATGGAGCAGTGACAGCAGATGAAAAGGAACATGCACAGCCGCAGCATCCCGCAAAACAAAAAACGTCCTTTCCTTTTTCTGTCCTTTCCAAGACCATGCGTAAAGTGCTATTGGATTATGGGGACAGCATTTTGGTAAAATCTCCGAACCAGGGCTGTATGGAACTTCGGGCTGCAATTTCATCCTATTTAAAAAGAAGTAACGGCATGGATGTCCGTCCGGAGCAGATTGTGATTGGTGCCGGAGCAGAGTACTTATACGGACTGATTGTGCAATTACTTGGAAAAAAGCATATCATTGGCCTGGAGAATCCTTCCTATAATAAAATCCGCCAGGTGTATGAGGCCAACGGCGTTGTCTGCGATATGCTAAAGATGGGAAAAGACGGCATAAAGACTTCGGAGCTTTCCCGTACGGCGGCAAGGGTATTGCATATCACCCCGTTTAACAGCTATCCAAGCGGAATTACTGCCGATGTTTCCAAACGGCAGGAATATCTGAGTTGGGCAAAGCAACGGGAAGGTTATCTTGTGGAAGATAATTATGCGGCGGAGCTGACGGTTTCCAGAAAAAATGAAGATACGGTATTTTCCATGTCCACGGATTCTAATGTACTGTATGTAAATACCTTTTCCGAAACTATAGCGCCATCTGTGCGAGTGGGTTATCTGGTGCTTCCGGAAACACTTCTTTCGGACTTTGAAGAGAAGCTCGGTTTTTACTCCTGTACGGTACCGGTATTTGAGCAATATGTATTGGCGGAACTGATAAACAGCGGAGATTTTGAGCGGCATATCAATAGGGTTAGAAGAGAGAGACGGAAGAAAAAATAAATCTGTCAAAGAAAACACTTGACACCATCAAAACTTTGTAGTACAATACCACCTGTATGTAAAGAAAAAGACTTTACAGGTGGTATTAAATTTTTAAATCACACTGATGTGCTGATTTAAAAATTAACACCTTGTTCCGAGGACGTCACAAGGTGTCTTTATCGCAGCTGAAAATCTGAAATTTTCAGCGCGTTCCTCGAACGAATCGTTCTCGGAATGGAGTAGAAATGGTAGAATCCTTTGAGGAAATCGTTGAGCTTTCATTGTTGTTTGACTTTTACGGTGAAATGCTTGGTGATCACAAAAAGAAAATATTTGAAGACTATGTTCTGAATGACTTATCTTTAGCAGAAATTGCTGAAGAAGAAGGGATTTCCAGACAGGGGGTACACGATATTGTAAAGCGTTGCACCAAGCAATTAAAAGAGTATGAGTCAGCTTTGCATCTGGTAGAAAAGTTCCAGAACATGAAGAGTAAGCTTACAAAAGCAGCTGAACTATTAGACGGTTCAGCAGATTCGATAGATTCAAACAACATTAAAAAAGTAAAAGAACTGATGCTTGAGATGTTGGATGAACTTTAAAAAAAGGAGTAACCTGCATGGCATTTGACAGCCTTTCTGAAAAACTACAAAATGTATTTAAAAATCTTCGTAATAAAGGCCGTCTGACAGAGGAAGATGTAAAAACTGCATTAAAAGAAGTAAAAATGGCGCTTTTGGAAGCGGACGTTAACTTCAAAGTAGTAAAAAGCTTTATCGCATCTGTTCAGGAACGGGCCGTGGGTCAGGATGTTATGTCCAGCTTAACACCGGGCCAGATGGTAATTAAAATTGTAAATGAAGAGCTTGTAAAGCTGATGGGTGAGGAAAAAACAGAACTCACCATCTTACCGGGCAACCAGACAACTGTCATCATGATGTGCGGTCTTCAGGGTGCCGGTAAAACTACAACGGCGGCAAAAATTGCCGGCCAGTTAAAGAGTAAAGGTAAAAAGCCTTTGCTGGTAGCCTGTGACGTTTACCGGCCTGCAGCCATTGAACAGTTAAAAATCAATGCGGAAAAGCAGGGGGTGGATGCGTTCTCCATGGGAACAAACATCAGTCCGGTAAACATAGCAAAAGCAGGTATGGAGCATGCGGCAAAAAATGGTAATAACGTGGTTATTATTGATACCGCCGGCCGTCTCCACATTGACGAGGCAATGATGGAAGAGTTAGTTCAGATTTCTAACGAACTTCCGATTACAAATACACTTCTGACCGTAGATGCAATGACCGGTCAGGATGCAGTAAACGTTGCACAAACGTTCCACGAAAAGTTACCGCTCACCGGTGTTATCCTTACAAAAATGGATAGTGATACCAGAGGCGGTGCGGCACTTTCCATCCGGTCCGTTACAGGTCTTCCGATTCTGTATGTCGGTATGGGTGAAAAGCTTTCTGATTTGGAACCGTTTTATCCGGACCGAATGGCCAGCAGAATTCTTGGCATGGGTGACATCTTAACCCTGATTGATAAGGCGCAGGCGGATTTTGATGAAGAAAAGGCAAAAGAAATGACCCGCAAAATGAAAAAAGCGGAGTTCGATTTCAATGACTTGCTGGAACAGTTCCATCAAATGAAGAAGATGGGCGGAATCAATTCCATTATGAGCATGATGCCGGGCATGGGAGGTCAGCTAAAGGACGTAGAACTGGATGATGATATGTTTAAGGGTGTGGAGGCAATCATCTACTCCATGACACCGGAAGAGCGTTCTAATCCGGCCTTGATCAATCCTTCCCGTAAGAGAAGAATTGCTAAGGGAGCAGGCGTTGACATCAGCGAAGTAAACCGTCTGGTAAAACAGATTGAAGGTCAGAAAAAAATGATGAAGCAGCTGTCCGGCATGATGGGCGGCAAGGGAAAACGCCGATTCGGCGGTCTTGGCGGCTTTGGCGGCGGAGGCATGAAGTTTCCGTTTTAAGCCCTATAAAATTACGTAATGTTTTATCGTACCGTAGTACAGATAATTCATAAATAAAGCACATAAAAACAATATTTTTCTAGGAGGAAAAAACAATGGCAGTAAAGATTAGATTAAAGAGAATGGGACAGAAGAAGGCACCTTTTTATAGAATCGTTGTAGCAGATTCCCGTTCCCCAAGAGATGGTAAGTTCATCGCAGAAGTTGGTACTTATGATCCAACTAAGACACCTAGCGCATTCAACATCAACGAAGAAGAAGCTAAGAAGTGGATTGCTAATGGCGCACAGCCAACTGAAACTGTAGCAAAGTTATTCAAGAAGGCTGGTATTCAGTAGTCTTTTTGTTTCCACAGCTTCGGAGGTGCACAATATGAAGGAACTTGTTAAAGTTATTGCTATGGCACTGGTAGATCATCCGGATCAGGTTGTTGTTACAGAAGAAGAAACAGAAAAGGCAATCGTAGTAGAGCTTCGCGTAGCTCCGGAAGATATGGGTAAGGTAATCGGCAAACAGGGTCGTATTGCGAAGTCCATTCGTACCGTAGTTAAGGCTGCATCTACAAAGGATGATAAAAAAGTGGTCGTTGAGATTATGCAGTGATGAAAAGCGCAAGGTAACTTGCGCTTTTTCTTTCCTAAAGGAGGATTCATGGAAGATTTGTTACGAGTA
>JAZQJL010000223.1:0-5734 GCA_045541595.1 Lachnospiraceae bacterium
GGAAAGCTTGGAGATAAAGCATTGATGATTGAAGCTGAATTTGGTGAGGATGCTGCCAATGAAATCGGCGGTTATTTCCTGTTAATACCAACCATGGCATCTTATGATGCAATTATGGCTTCTCTCGGTATAGGATGAAAACGGCATGGGAAATATGATAAAAATCGGAATGGCGGAGTTAAACGTATGCCTGCCGCCGGATGCAATTACCACACTGGGACTTGGTTCCTGTGTAGGGGTTGTTTTATATGATCCGGCAAAGAAAATATGCGGTATGGTGCATGTCATGCTTCCGGACAGTACGAAAATAAAGAACAATGAGAATATAGCAAAATTTGCGGATACCGGTATAGAAGAATTATTGCGTCGCGTGATAGCCTTAGGGGCTGTGCGCAAAAATCTTGTGGCTAAAATAGCCGGTGGAGCCCAAATGTTCGCATTTAAGTCGGATAACGACATGCTACGGGTGGGTGACCGTAATGTAGAGGCTACCAAGAACAAATTAAAAGAACTTCAAATACCGCTTATTGCGGAAGATACCGGAAAAAATTCAGGTAGAACCATAGAATTTTATCCGGAAACCGGAGAACTTTTAGTAAAATCGGTAGGAAAGACACCGTATAAGATTTAAGGATGAGTGGAGGGGTTAATCATGGAAGAAGGAAAAAATATCCCTTTGATTATTATGCTGTCTGCCGGTTCCATTATCAGCATAGCATGTATTATTTATCGGTTTGATTTGTTACATACATTGCTTTTCGTGTTGGGAACGCTGATTGTGTTCTATTTAATTGGTCTGATTGTTAAAAAAATCATTTTGACAATTAACCGTGATGCAGAAGAACGTGCGGCTTTACTGGCACAGGAAGAGTTTGAAGCAAAGCAGAAAGAACTTGCAGAACGTGAGGAAATTGCGGCACAGGGTGGAGTTACTGCAGATGACGGCAGTGGCTTTACATTAGAATAGCAGGTTTAAGAAAGGCATGGTCGACGGTCTATGAATCAGGACGAAAAAGAAAAGCTTTGGCAGGAATTTTCCAAGAAACCAAGTGCTGAACTGCGTGAAAAAATAATAATCGAATATGCCGGTCTCGTAAAGATTGTTGCTGGTAAACTGAGCATGTATTTAGGACATAATGTGGAGTATGATGACTTGGTTGGTTATGGCACCTTTGGCTTGATTGATGCAATTGACAAATTTGATTACGGCAAGGGCGTAAAGTTTGAAACCTATGCATCGCTACGTATTCGTGGTGCAATCCTTGACCAAATCAGAAAAATGGACTGGCTTCCGAGAACGGTCCGTCAAAAGCAGAAGCGGATTGATGCGGCCTATAATAAAATCGAGGCAGAAACCGGTAGACTTGCCACGGATGAAGAGATTGCGGCGGAGTTAGAAATATCCGTAGACGAACTGGATTCCTGGCAGGCTCAAACCAAGGCAGCCGGTTTGATTTCCCTGGATGACTATATGGAACAGGGAAATGAAGGCGGAATCAGTTCCATTTCGGATGGTGCAGAGGAATATCATCAGCCGGAGCAGATTTATGAAAAACAGGAGATGAAGCAAATATTGCTGGAAACCCTGGAATCTCTGACGGAAAAAGAAAAAAAGGTTATTTTATTATACTATTATGAGGAACTGACATTAAAGGAAATCAGTGCAGTGTTAGAGGTTTCCGAATCAAGAATTTCTCAGTTACACACCAAGGCAATTCAGAAGTTACGTTTGAAGCTTGGTGCAAATATTGAATTATTTTTCTGATAATCAGAAAAAAGCAGGAGGATTTTAATGGCAAAGAGCGCATATGTAAAATTAAATGTACGCCCAAACGGAACAATTCTTACTTTATATCCACCGGTAGAAGGCGGAAAAAATCTGATTATCGATGAAGTAGAAGCATACCTGGATAAAGTAATTCCGGGCGGTTATGAAAAAGTATTAGTTCGTGAAGAATTAAAAAAGCCATTACTGGCAGTGCGTGAAGTACTGGTGAAAAAAGAGCAGATCCCACCGGTAGATGAAACGGTAATTGTAACGGTATTATCTGACCGCTTAAGCGTAAAAGGCCGGTTTTATCCGCCAACAGAAGGCGGAAGACTACTGGACAGAGATGGTATTGTTTCTGAAATGGTAAGAAGCGGTGTAAAGTATGGAGTTGCAGAAGACACCATTGCTGCTTTCTTAAATAACAGACAGTATGAGGAAACTCTGATTATTGCGGAAGCCACCAAGCAGGTAGAAGGTTCTGATGCGGAAATTAAATTTTACTTTAATACAGACCTTACACAGAAGCCACGTGTAAACGAGGACGGTAGCGTTGACTTCCATCATCTGGATGTGATTAGTTCCGTATCTGCCGGTGACTTATTGGCAGAGCTGACTCCTGCAGTGCAGGGTAAACCGGGTATCGATGTTTGCGGCGGGTTGTTACGTCCTGTTAAGGTTAAGCAGAAGATTTTAAGAGTCGGTAAGAATATAAAGCTTTCGGAAGACGGATTAAAGGCATATTCCGAAGTAAACGGTCATGCCACTGTGGAGGGTGAGCAGGTTTTCGTATCCAATATGTATGAAGTTCCTGCAAATGTAGATACCTCCACCGGTGATATTGAATATGAAGGCAACGTATTGGTACATGGTAACGTGCTTGCAGGATTTTCAATTAAAGCAAAGGGCGATATCGTGGTAGAAGGCGTGGTGGAAGGTGCAAACCTCAGTGCCGGCGGCCATATTATCTTAAAGCGGGGCATCCAGGGTATGGATCGAGGCGTGTTACAGGCGAACGGTAATGTTATTTCCAGATTTATTGAGAGTGCAACGGTAGAGGCCGGCGGATACGTATCCGCAGATGCCATTATGCATAGTAATATTGCGGCAAAAGGAGATATTACGGTAGATGGTAAAAAGGGATTCATTACCGGCGGAAATATCCGTTCCGGCACCATGGTTTCCGCAAAAACCATTGGTTCTTCCATGGGAACATCTACCAATATTGAAGTTGGTATTGAACCGGCCATTATTACGGAGTATCATGAACTTGGTAAGGAACAGGAAAACATCAAAGAAGAGCAGGAAAAAAATCTTCAGGTGTTGATGGCGCTTGCCAAGAGAATTAAGCTGGGAGAAAAGCTTCCTCCGGATAAACTGCTTCAATTCAAAAAGGCAAATGAAACCAGAGAACGCCTGACAAAATATGAAGAAGAACTGATAGAACGTATGAAAGTACTAAAGGAAACCATCGACAGCTATGAAGGCGGATGCGTAAAGGTAAGCAGTACGGCGCATCCGGGAGTAAAGCTCACAATTTCCAATGCGGTATATTATGTGAAAACGGAATGTTCTTATTGTCGTTTTATCAAATCACAGGGCGATGTAAAGATTGAAAGCTATTTATAGGTCAGATAACGTATGTGAAAGGAGGAGTTTTTATGGCAATTACACCATATGAAGCATTGGCGATGGTGCCAAAGTCCCAGGAAGCATCTTTATTCCGGACGGCACAGTTAAGCAAAGAGAATGCACAGCAGGCACAAATTGCCACTACGGTCCAGCAGCAGGCGGAGCAGAAAATGAACCGCACGGAAAAAGCAGATCAAAAAGATGAAACTCCTTTCAAATATGATGCAAAAGAAAAAGGCAATAATGCTTATTCTGAGCAGCAGGAGAAAGAACGAAAGAAAAAAGAAGAACAGGAAAAAGAAGACAGAAAAAAATTGTATGGTTGTACTTTTGAAATTACAATTTGATGGGAGAGCATTATGTCACCAGTAGAAATCATATTTGTTCTTTTAGGCGTCGGTATTTTGATTGCAAGCTGCTTTATCGGCGGCAAGGAAGAAAAGACCGACGCTGCCGTTTTACTTCCGGAAGAAGCTCTGGAGGTGCAAAAGCAGGAACTTAAAAATTATGCAGACCGCATTATGGAAGAAAAATCTGAGGATGTGGTTGTCAAAACAGATGACTATCTGAGCAAAATCTCAAATGAAAAAATTATGTCTGTCAATGATTTCTCTACGCAAATCATGGAAAAAATAGATGCAAATCACAAAGAAGTTGTTTTCCTCTATGATATGCTGAATAAAAAAGAAGATGAAATTAAACAGACAGTGCAGCAGTTTAATCAGGAAAAACAGGAAATGCAGGAAGTGGTGGAAGACATCATCAAGCTGACCAAGCAAATGAAAACCACGATGCAGAAACCGGAGAATAAAAAATCTACTGCTGTAGAAAAAGAAAAGAAAACAGCAACCGGAAAGCAGACACAGAAAACTCCGGCAAAGACACCTGCTACCAAACCGGCGGCGCAGGTGAATGCTGTAGAAAACAAAGAAGACGGCCAGATGGAATTTACGGAAATGTTGCAGGCAGACCGGCAAAGGGAAGAGGTTTTAAAACTTCATAAGCAGGGTAAGAGTGTTTTGGAAATTTCTAAGGCCATGGGTATGGGCCAGGGCGAAGTAAAGCTGATTATCGGCCTTTACGGAGCATAACTAAAAGCGGGAAGTATTTATATGAAACGAAAGTATTATTTAAGAGGTCTCGGAATCGGCATTTTGGTTACGACGCTTGTATTTATTATTGCAAGCCCGGGAAAGATGTCAGAGGAAGAGATTATACAACGGGCAAAAGAACTCGGATATACAAAAGAAGAAGACTCTTCGTCGCTCGGTATCAAAGATTTGCTGGATACCGATACGCCGGCTCCGTCAAAAGCGCCGGACACGGATGTGTCGTCCACCCCGGTTCCTACACCTACAAAAGAACCGACGAAGACGCCGGAGCCTACAAAAACGCCAAGTGCAACTCCAACGGAAGCAGTTCCGACGCCTACGGTGACACTGACGCTTACAGCAACGCCGATTCCGTCAGCAACACCAACAGCGGTACCTACCCCGACGCCAACCGTAACCCCGACCCCGGTTCCATCGCAGGAAGAGGTAATCGAGGTAACAGTAGTGATTGAGCGGGGCAACACGGCAACCACCGTATGCAATAAGATTGCAGACGCAGGAATCATTAAAAACAGCAAAGATCTTAGAACTTATTTAATTAACAATAATCTGACAGACTATATCAATGTAGGATCGTATCAATTGTCCAGCGACATGTCCCTGGAAGAGATTGCAAAGATTATAACAGGAAGATAAACAGTGGCACCAAAACATAGTTTTGCTTTGGTGCCAAAAATTATGAAAAAAGCACTTGCATAATTGAATTAAATGTGTTATTATGTTTGTCGTGTGCGTGGGCAATTGTGCCCATGACAAATCACGCATACCGATTACGGACAGGGTGCCGGAGAAAACGGTATTACGGAACCGCGTATTATCCGGTCTGTACGCAATAAGAAGTATGCGGAAGAATTTAACCATTGGAGGTAAAAAACATGAGCGTTATTTCTATGAAGCAGTTATTAGAAGCTGGTGTACATTTTGGTCATCAGACAAGAAGATGGAACCCTAAGATGGCTCCATACATCTACACAGAAAGAAATGGTATCTATATCATCGACCTTCAGAAGTCCGTAGGTAAGGTTGACGAAGCTTACTATGCAATCAAGGATATTGCAGCAAACGGTGGTACTGTTCTTTTCGTTGGTACAAAGAAGCAGGCTCAGGATTCCGTAAAGTCCGAAGCAGAGCGTTGCGGTATGTTCTATGTTAACGAGAGATGGCTTGGTGGTATGCTTACCAACTTCAAGACAATCCAGTCCAGAATTGCAAGATTAAAGGC
>JAZQJL010000224.1:0-3500 GCA_045541595.1 Lachnospiraceae bacterium
CAGTTGGCACGCGTCTTTATGGAAGGTGGAGAAAGCACCGTAAACTACATGGCATAAACGGAGGTTTAACATGAGCGATTTAATGATGCCTGTTGAAAATGGTAAAGTGTTAGAAAATCACGCTACCACAACAACAGCAGAAAAAAAGCAGACCAAAGGTACCACAGACCTTGGGCAGGATGCATTTTTACAGCTTCTTATTGCGGAAATGCAGCATCAGGATCCGTTAGAGCCTACTACAAATACCGAATGGATTTCCCAGATGGCAACCTTTAGCCAGTTAGAGGAGATTCAGGCATTATCCAAAACCACAGAAAACACTCAGATGTTCTCTTTGGTTGGTAAAAATGTTATTGTATCTACAGAGGATGCATCCGGCAATAAGGTTTTAAAAGAGGGTATGGTTGATTTTATCAGCATGTCCGGCGGAGTTGCCAAGCTAAGCATTGACGGCGCATTATATTCCATGGAGGAATTATACTCGGTAGTGGATGCCGACTATCTGTATAACAAAAACAAACCAACCATTCCGGAACGGGTAACCTTCGATTTTAACGGAGATGAACCGGCGGATTTCCAGTTTAAAGTTAATCTTGGTACGGAGGCTGCAAAGGCAACAGAAGTGGCTGTGCTGGTTGGAAATGCGGTTATGTCTTCCGATTATGTAGTGCTTTCCGGTGACACGGTAACCGTAAAGCAGGAAATTCTTCAGGAGCTGGAGGCAGGAACTTATAAATTCTCCGTAGTATTTAACGACGAGAAACTGACAACAGTAGATGACATGTTGACAGTAAACATTTATAACTCCCATCCGACAATAACAGAAGAAACAGAAGGCGACATGTTCGAGGATGCAGAAGCAATAACCGGTGACGAGTAGTAAGGAAAGGAGCTCAAAATGACACAGCTTAATGTGGATAGAAGGTATTCCATTGAGCAAATGCGCGGTCAGTTCCTAAATCCGGGAAAAACGTCAGGACAAAACGTATCCGAATTGCAAGGCCAGTCCTTTGCAGAAATTCTGGAGCTTAAGAAATCGGCAGAAAGTTCGGAATTAAAATTTTCCAAACATGCCAGTGAACGTTTGATCAGCAGAAATATTGATCTTTCGGAAAGCCAGAAGGTGCGTCTTGAGTCTGCAGTGAAGGCCGCAGAAGCCAAAGGAATAAAAGAATCTCTTGTTATGATGGACAATTTGGCATTTATCGTCAATGTAAAAAATAACACGGTAATCACCGCTGTAACCGGTGGAGAAGAAAAGATTTTTTCCAACATAGACGGAGCCGTGGTTGTTTAAAATCATAACAAAATAAAATAATCGCCGGACCTTTTAAGGAGGCGATGCTTTCCGGAACGACAGAAGGAAAGCACAGATTAGGAGGTTGAATCATTTATGATGAGAGCATTGTACTCCGGTGTATCCGGATTAAAGGTTCATCAGACAAAGATGGACGTTATCGGTAACAATATTTCTAACGTTAATACGATTGGCTTTAAGTCCAGTAATGTGACTTTCGCCGATGTTTTATATCAGACATCTTCCAATGCAACCGGTCCGAATGCAGATACCGGAAGAGCAGGTCAGAATGCGATGCAGATCGGTCTTGGTGCCGGTGTTTCTTCTATTGCAACTACAGTGGACAGCGTGGGCGGTTCCCAGCGAACAGATAATCCGTTTGATATTATGATTGAAGGCGACGGCTTCTTCGTAGTAAATAACGGTAGCGGTAATCTCTTTACAAGAGCAGGTTCCTTTATGGTGGATTCTGCAGGTACCCTTTGTAACGCATCCGGTTATGCGGTTATGGGATGGCAGGTGGATCCGAACAACCCGGATCAGACCGTACAGGACAATGTAAGTCCGCTGCGCATCATGTCTCCGGAAAATCAGTACTCTATACCGGAAGCTACCACAGCAGTTCATTTCTCCGGAAATATTGACAGTGCGGACACTGCATTTGATTCTGAAACAGGTAAGCTTACCAACTTTACATTTTATGATAAACTGGGCAGAAGCTATACAGCAAACTTGAAGTTAGAGCAAATCGAGGGTGATGACGGGATTAAGCTGGAAAACCAGTACTCAGTAACCATTACCGATGTTTTGGATTCCAACGGTGATTCCATATTTGTAAGCTATGATGAATTATCCGATACCTATACGGTAAAAGAAAATGTAACTCTTACTTTTGGCGGAGTTACGTATGAAGCAGAAACTACAGACGACGGCGGTTATGTAATTACTCCGGATGAAGAAGGCGATGCAGGTGTGGTATTATCCTTCAATCCTTCCACCGGTAAATTTACCAGCGTGACCGTTGGCGGTGATGCGGCAGAAACAGCAAACGGCGAAGGCGAAAATTATAATGCCCTGGAGTTTAACTTAAGCGTTCTGGATGAAGAGTTTGAAGATCCGACTTCGGAGGGTGATGTAGAAACTAATCCGTTTGAAATTGTTACGGTTGATTTCTCTCTGCTTACCATGTATGCACAGAGCGGTACTACAAAGATTGAGCCTACCAAGGGCGATATCGACGGTTACGGCACAGGCCGTTCTGCCGGTAACATGAAGGGCGTTACCGTAGATAACCTTGGCATGATTTATGGTGTATATGACAACGGTACCAGCAGACTTCTCGGACAGATTGTAGTTGCAACCTTTGCAAATCCATCCGGTCTGGAAGCCGTGGGCGGTTCCTTGTTTGCCACCACACAGAACTCCGGTGAATTCGACGGCATCGGAGAAAGCATTGATTCCTCCGGCGGTAAGTTTAATACCGGCGTTGTGGAAATGTCCAATGTAGACCTTTCTGTTGAGTTTACCAACATGATTACAACCCAGAGAGGTTTCCAGGCAAACTCCAGAATTATTACAACTTCCGATACCTTACTGGAAGAACTGATTAACCTGAAGAGATAGTAAAAACAGCATAGGGTGACAGGATTTTCTGTCACCCTTGTTCTGCTGTCTAAACAGAGGGAAAGCAGGGGGATGGTTAAAGTTGATTGAACTTACACGATTGAATGACACAAAATTTACGTTGAATGCAGACCTGATTGAAATGGTGGAAGAAGTTCCGGATACGGTTATTACATTAACTACCGGAAAGAAATTATTTGTAAAAGAAAGTAGACAAAATGTCAAAAATCTAGTACTATTGTATAAACAAGAAGTTTTTCGCAAGATATTGTAGTTTTAATAAAAAAATGGTATAATAGAAGAAATACAACACGATTCATGGAAGAATCGGTCGAAAAATAAGGGAATGGCGGGGTGAATTGCTTTGGATATAGCGTCTATTATTGGTATTGTTCTTGCAATCGTATTGGTTTTTATTGCGATTGTTACAGGTGAAGCAGGTTTTTCTGGTATTACGGCATTCTTAGATCCTGGTTCTGCACTGATTACATTTGGTGGTGCCTTTTCAGTATGTCTGGTGATGTCTTCCAGCCTGAAAGATTATGTGAAAAATTTAAAATCGATTTCTCTGATTATGAAG
>JAZQJL010000225.1:0-5171 GCA_045541595.1 Lachnospiraceae bacterium
GTGGCAATTCCGTATGAGGATGTGTATCCGCTGCTTTATTTAAAGCACCTGCTTCACGGCAGTATCAAACGCACCGGAATTAAGCATTTGATTGTGGATGAAATGCAGGATTACTCCTATATGCAGTTTTTGGTCTTAAGCAAAATGTTCTCCTGCCCGATGACCATTCTCGGGGACAGGGAGCAGCAGGCGGCGCCGGGTAAATTAGATACCCAGACGCTTTGTAAGGAGATTTTTGGCAAGGAAGCAAAGCTTCTTACTCTAAAGAAGAGTTATCGTTCCACTTCTGAAATCACCCGGTTTGCCAATCGCATTGCGGGTATCGAGGGAGAGGAAGCATTTGAGCGTCCGGGCAGGGAACCGGAGTGGAGTTTGTCGGAAAATGAAGAAAAGATGCAGGAAAAAATCATTGAAAATCTGACAAATGAGCAGAAGGAATCTTTTGAGACCACGGCAATTCTTACTACAACAGAAGAACAGGCAGAACGACTATATCTTGCGTTAAAGGACAAACTGCAGGTCAATATGTTGTCTCCAAACAGCAGTAAAATGGAAAAAGGAATTGTCATTACCACCTTCTATTTGGCCAAAGGCCTGGAGTTTGACAGTGTGCATGTGGCCTATGCGCCGGAAGAGGAGAATCTGACAGAGTATCAACGGCAGATTCTCTACATTGGGGCCACCAGGGCACTGCATGAACTGCACGTATACAGTATGACTGAGAACTAAAAATTATGCTGTCAGAATAAGACTTTAAGAAAGCCAAATTCTATAATGAAACCGTAAACGTAAAACAGAACAGTATTACGAAAAGAGGTTGATAGAATGAAAAAAAGAAGTTTTCTTATGAGTTTTATACTGGCAGCAGTTCTTTTTTCGGCAGGATGTGCGGGAAAGCAGACGGTGGATGATATTCCTCCGTCCGCAACTCCAACGGCTACAACAGCGCCAACGGCCACTCCGGAACCGACGGCTACAACAGCGCCAACGTCCACTCCGGAACCGACGGCTACAACAGCGCCAACGGCCACTCCGGGACCGACGGCTACAACAGCGCCAACGGCCACACCTGTGCCAACGGCGACACCGACGCCAACACCGACACCGACATCAACACCAACACCGACATCAACACCAACACCCACTCCGACGGCTACACCAACCCCGGTACTTGTGCGCATGGCCGATGTGGTGAGTTTGTCCGGAAAGGAATTAAAGCATACGGTAGATACTTCTTCCGCATACGGTTCTGCTTATTCTAAAACAGAGGAAGTGGCCGGAAGAACTGCCTTACATTTTTATCACCCAAGAAAACTGGTGTTGGATGACCAAACCGCAGAAATCGCATTCTGGCATTCTTCCAACGCAAACATTGTGCGGGTATACAGTGACGGTATTGTGGAAGCCATGTCCGAGGGCATTGCAGATGTTACCGCATACGGAAAAGACGGTAAGCCGTTACAGACATTCCTTCTGTATACTACAACTTCGGCAGATGAAGACGTTATGAAAATGACTCTGACACAGGCAAACGATTACACACAGATTGCTTTTGCTGATGTGCAGGAGACAATTAATACTATTGCAGATTATGCCTACTGGCTGTATGCCAATAACGTATATTATGACATGAATGAAGAAGCTTCCAATCCGCAGGCGGTATTTACCGATAACGGACTTTGGATGCAGATGGCAAATGCCGATTGGATTTTCAAAAATCTCTCCGGTATTTGCTGCAGCGTTGCGGCAGGCGGCATGTACTCTCTGGTAGGTGACTATGAAGAAAACGGATTAATTTTTATGTCCGGACCGTATGGACATGTACTTAGTTACTTCAAGGAAAACGGACAGTATATTGTGGTTGATTTTACAAGAAATATTTCCGATGGTCAGCGTGGTGTTAATGATATGTTCCGAGGTAATGTTATGGAATATATGAAAGCCGGAATCGGAACCGGAGCTACGGTAAAGGATGCGTTTTATAATTACCTGGACCATGTGGGAAGCAGCTTCTATCTGGAAAATTATATCATTTATGCCATGGATTTAACCGGTCTGGACTATTATCCGGCAGAGGCAAATAACTGGTGCAACGGAAAAGATTTCTTCAAGGGAACCAACTTTCTGTATGTATCTGAAGAAACCAGTGTGGAAACCATATATCTTGCTGACGGCATCAGCTTTGAAGTAGTTTCTTTAAAGAGAGAGGAAATTCCGGGCAATATGGAAGTTGTACTGAAAGCGACGGATGTAAGTTCCACGGAAACCTCCATGCTTCTTGTGGAAGTCCCGGTGCTTGAGGCGGCTACGGGACTGACAGAGAATTCCTTTGATACTGCTTTGTGGAAGGAAAATATGCCGAAGGTCCGGCAAAAGGATTTGTTGCAGATTATCAAACTCTCTTCGGAGAGCGAAACCTCTTTTGGTGCAAAAATAAAGAACAGAACAGCGGTTTATCTGTTCCATGAGATGCTGCTTACACCAAAGGATGCGGGGAAAGAAATTGCTTTCTGGTATTCTACGGATCCAAATGTAATCCGTGTTTCCGGCGATGGTAAGGTGATTGCTTATTCCGAAGGAACTGCAGAAGTATATGCCTGTGGAACCGACGGAAGCACGGTAGAAAAATTCAGCCTGTACGCGACTACCTATGCAGACAGTGACCCAATGAAGGCAACCGTAGGGGATGGCAGCAAGGCGGCTTATCAAAATATGTATTATGAGAACATTCAGGAAGAGTTAAATACCATTACGGATTATGCAAGCTGGATGTACGCCAACGAGCTTGGCTACGACGGTTACCGGGAGCCGATGCCGCCGGAACCGGTATGTATCCATTACTACGAAGAGAATACTACACTGGAGTGGCAGCAGATGGCGAATTCCAACTGGGTATTTAAAGACTATTCCGGTATCTGCTGTAATGCGGCGGCCGGTGCCATGTATGCGCTGGAGGGTGATTATGAGCAGTACGGCATGATTTTCATGACCGGACCTTACGGACATGTATTAAGCTACTTTAAAGAAAATGGTTCTTATTATGTGATTGACTTCACGGCGGTATATGGAGGTTGGGAAATTACCGACCGTTTCGGCGGCGATGCAGAGGCTTATGTAAGAGCCAAGACGGGTGTGGGTAAAACCATTGCGGAAGCCTTTCAGGACTGCATTGATCGTGGTACCGGTGATTTCTATTACGAAAACTATATCATTTATGCCATTGATTTAAGCGGTCTGGATTATTATCCGGCAGAACTGAATAACTGGCATTGGGATACCCACACAGAAATTTTCAACCGCGTGAATACGTTCTACGTTCCGGAAGGAACCGTAATCGAAGAGCTGTATGTAGACGAGAGAATCACATTTAAGGTGGAAGAAATCGGAGAAGAATACATGCCGGCAAAGATGCAGGTGCTTTTAATTGACCGTGTGTCGAAGTGATTTCTTCTTGACAATTTTCCGACGTGAAGTTATACTATCCTCAACTAAAAGTTAAACCAATGCGTAAGAAGAGTAGCTGTATCTGCAATCTTCAGAGACCTGCCGGTGGGTGCAAGGCAGGGAGGAGGATAGGGCGAATGGACTTACAAGGGCCGGAGGAAAGCTTTAGCAAGTAATGCCGGACGGAAGCCTGACCGTTATACAGCAATCATCTAGTAGGATGAGTCAGAGGTGGGCATCATGGAATGCCAAACCGGGTGGTACCGCAGAAGTAAATTTAAGCTTCTGTCCCAGTGCAGATTGGGACAGAAGCTTTTTCTATTTCATATAAATTCTTTTGTCCCGGTAAGTAAACGGAAAACAAGGAGGAAATTACAATGGAAGATTCCAAAAAAACTTTATTCAGTGGCATGCAGGCTACAGGAAATTTAACCTTAGGTAATTATTTAGGAGCATTAAAGAACTGGGTGGCATTAAGTGATGAGTACAACTGCTTTTACTGTGTGGTTGACGAGCATTCCATCACCGTAAGACAGGACCCGGCAGAACTTCGGAGCCGTGCAAGAAAGCTGCTTACTCTTTACCTGGCGGCAGGTCTGGACCCCGAAAAGAACTGCATTTATTATCAGTCCCATGTGTCTGCGCATGCAGAACTGGCATGGATTTTGAACTGCTTCACTTATATGGGCGAACTTCAGAGAATGACCCAGTTTAAGGATAAGTCTGCAAAGCATGCGGACAATATTAACGCCGGACTCTTTACCTATCCGGTACTGATGGCAGCAGATATTCTTCTGTTCCAGTCTGACGTGGTGCCGGTGGGCATCGACCAGATGCAGCACTTAGAGCTGACCAGAGACATTGCACAGCGTTTCAACGGCATTTATGGTGACGTATTTAAGATTCCGGAAGCGTATATCGGTAAGTCCGGCGCCAAGATTATGAGTCTGCAGGACCCAACCAAGAAGATGTCCAAGTCCGATGAAAATCCAAACGCAAGTATTTATCTGTTAGATGATCCGGATACCATTATGAGAAAGTTTAAGCGCGCGGTAACCGACTCCGAGGGCACCATTTTGTACCGTGATGAGCAGCCGGGCGTAAAGAACTTAATCGACATTTACAGTGCATGTACCGGCAAGGCACCTGCGGATATTGAAAAGGAATTTGACGGCAAGGGCTACGGCGATTTCAAGACGGCTGTGGGCGAAACCGTAGTTTCTGTTCTCAAGCCTCTTCAGGACCGCATGGCAGATATTGCAAAGGATAAAGCTTATGTGGACAGCGTAATCAAGAACAATGCAGAAAAGGCAAACTACTTTGCCAATAAGACCTTACGTAAGGTACAGAAGAAGGTTGGTTTCCCGGAAAGAATCCGCTAGTTTGAAAGAAAGAGAGTCATTTAGTCAGTTATGGATTACAGATTAATTGTTTTAGATATTGACGGAACATTAACGAATTCCAAAAAAGAAATTACTCCGGCAACGAAAGATGCGTTGATCCGGATTCAGGAACAGGGCGTTTACGTGGCAATTGCCTCCGGACGCCCGACTCCGGGAACAAAAAAAGTGGCAGAAACACTGGAGCTGGAGCGTTTTGGCAACTATGTGCTGTCCTTTAACGGCGGCCGCGTCATCAACTGCAAAACAGGAGAAGTGGTGCTTGACAAAACCATTTCTGCAGAGATGGCAGGAGTGCTTTGCGAAGAAGCAAGAAAACACGGCGTG
>JAZQJL010000226.1:0-11923 GCA_045541595.1 Lachnospiraceae bacterium
CTCCAAGAGAAGCAACTACATATCCTGCCCCCTCTTTCTCCAAAGCGGTTGCAGACGGCTCAAACTCTACTGTATATTCACCGCTGCCACCGGAAAACGCCTGGGCTGTCATGCCAAAGTCTATATTGGTGATAATGTTCAAATCTTTATCCGGGTCCATACCGTATTTCTTTAAGATATATTCAAATACCATCTGCGGCATACCGCCTTTTCTGCCGCCAAGCACTGTTTTTCCCTTCAAATCCGTCATTTTAAACTCTTTTACCTCTTCTCTGGATACCAGGAAATTACCTGCCCGCTGGGTCAGCTGGGCAAAATTAACCACATAATCTTTGGCGCCTTCGTTATACACGTAGACGGATGCCTCCGAGCCCATAAATCCAATTTCTGCTTCACCCGACAAAACTGCGGTCATAGTTTTATCTGCGCCTAGACCGTTTACTAAAGTAAGTTCAATACCCTCTGCCTCAAAATATCCTTCTTCAATGGCCACATACATTGGTGCATAAAAGATGGAATGGGCTACCTCTGTCAGCTGGATTTTTGTCATTTTATCATCCTTGCCGCAGGCTGTAAGCATCATACACAACATGACAGCAATAAGTAAAATGCCACATTTTTTCTTCATAAAAAACCTCCCGGGGTTATTTGACTACGTAGTCAATATACTCATCCGGGAGCTTTTTTGTGTCTGTACTATTTATTTCTTTTTTGTTTTATTATTGTTTCTGTTGGTTTTGAGCACCTGATTGCCCTCTCTAAATAACGTTGCAATTGTTTTCCCAAGCATGGTTCTGGTTTCTTTATCCAGCCCATTGAGTTCCTTTAATATCACATTGGCAATTCTGCCTTTTTCCGCATTTAAATCATCAATACTTTTAGCCTGGGATGCATCCAGAATTTTATACAAGGTGTCTACAAAATTAGCCCGTTCCTCGTTCGAGATTTCTTTTAACCAGTTTTTCAAAATGTCATTCACCATACGGCTGGTGTCTGAAATACTATTTACGGTAACAAAGTTAGGCCCCAGTACTTCCCAGGACATAGCGTCATGCTGTAGCAGTCCTTTGTTACTGCTTTTTACAACCTTATACTCTCCCACCCGTTCCAGTAGCATACCGACCACCGCTGTTTCCGGTACAAAGGAATGAATTTTCGGAAGCATTTCCTCATAAGCATCCCCAAGGATGTTCAAATCATAAAAGCCGGGACCGTCATGATTATAAATGTCAAGAATTTTTCGTCTGGTACGGAAATTTGCCCGCACGCCCGCATAGACAGCCAAATTTCCGCCTTTGGAATGGCCGCAGACATATAGTTTTCCCCGAAGACGTTCTGCCACGTCCTCCAGATAAGAAAGAGCCATGTTTTGGGCAGGAATCACCGGAAGAAAACTCATGTTAAAATCTTCCTTCCAGCTAATCAGATGTTCATCTGTTCCTCTAAATACAACCGCATAACAGTTTTTCCTAAGTAAAATTGTAACCGCACAAAACTGCGTTTCTTTTTTGTAATCTATCTGATTGACAAAACCGGTCAGTTTAAGCGCCCGGAACCGCTGACTGGTTGCCAGCTTTTGTAATAGCAACACGGATGATTTTGTAAATGATACGGTTTCCCGCATAATTTTTTTCACATCATGTGTTTTTAAAAACTGCTCCGTTGCTTCTTCTATGGTAATGGTGTCTGTTTCAGAGCACTCTGTAGGCACAATTCCATCCAGCGCCGCATAAGAAAGCCACGCCAGAATCATACTGTCTACTTCATTAAACTCTGCCGCATCAAACGTAAGGTCTCCTCTCCAATCGAGATAATCAAACAAACTTGCCATTAAACCTCCTTTTTCCTGTTACTCCGTTGCAATATTTCCTAAAATCTTTAATCGGGAGGCCTCTTCCCGGATGCCGTTTAATGTATTTCGCACCGCCGCATCCGTAATCTTTCCCTCAAAGTCTACGAAAAAGCGGTATTCAAAGCTACGTCCGGAAATCGGTCTAGATTCAATTTTTGTCATATTTAAATTATTATACATAATATGACTCAGCATTTTATAAAGACTACCGGATTCATGAGGCAGTTCAAAGCAAATGCTGATTTTATTTGCATTCGGTAAAAACTTCTTTGCATTGGTTACAATGATAAACCGTGTAGAATTCACGTTTTCTGTATTCAGACACTCTGCCAGAACTTCCAGACCATAAATGTCTGCCGCACGCTTGCTGGCAATGGCTGCCAAAGAAATATCCTTTGCTTCCATTACTTTTTTTGCACTTTCAGAGGTACTTCCGGATACAGCCGGACGGATATCCGGATGCTCGTCAAAAAACTTTTTGCACTGGCTAAGCCCCTGGGAATGGGAATATACCTTATGGATATCCTTTATGCTTGCTCCCGGTACACCAAGCAAGGCATGCTCAATTTTAAGTACATGCTCACCCACCAGATAGTTTTCATATTCTACTAAAAGATCGTAACTGTCTGTAATACCGCCTGTTGTGGTATTTTCAATCGGAAGCACGCCAAAATCCGCTTTACCGCTTTGCACCGCTTCCATCACGTCTTTGAATGTAGCCGCTGGGAAGCTGGTCACCTCCGCACCAAAGCAGTCAATCATCGCCTGCTCGGAATAGGAACCCGGTGCTCCAAAGAAGCACACCTTAGTTTCTGCAGTTCTTGGAAGTGCCTCCAGTTCTTCAAACTTTTCATTCTGCTCCGTCAATAAACTGTATTGGTATTTTCTGCTGATGGACATAATTTGCGAAAAAAGTTCCTGAATCGCACGTTCATTAAACTCTGTAGACGCCATTGCACCAAGAGTTTTCAGTTTCTGTGCTTCTCTCTCCGGATCAAAAACCTTTTTGCCGGTATTTCTCTTATATTCTGCCACATCTTTCGCTACTTTCATACGTTCTTCAAACAAATCCACCATCTGTTTGTCAATACGATCGATGCTTTCTCTGGATTTTGCCAAGTCTATCATTGGTTATTCCGCCTTTCTATTCATTAGTCAGCTGGGAAGTATACAGCTGATAGTAGTGGCCTTTCTTTTCCATTAACTCGTCATGGTTTCCGCTTTCCGCAATCTGCCCGTCATTAATGTACATAATACGGTCACAACCCTTAATCGTGGAAATACGATGTGCCACAATAAAGGATGTTCTGTTCTTTAGTAATTGCTTAATGCCCTCCTGAACCAACAATTCCGTGTTTGTATCGATGGAGGAAGTGGCTTCGTCCAGGATGAGAATCTTGGGGTCGGAAAGCAGTGTTCTTGCAAAGGACAACAACTGACGCTGACCTGCCGAAAGAACGTCACCACGCTCATTTACCTGAGTATAATATCCATCCGGTAATTTGCTGATAAACTCATCGGCATATACCTGTTTGGCCGCAGCAATACACTCTTCATCCGTAGCATTTAAATTTCCGTAACGGATATTCTCGATAATGGTTCCGGAGAAAATAAATGTGTCCTGAAGCATAATGCCCATCTGGCTTCGGATGGATTTTAACGTAGCCTTTGCAATGTCAATATCGTCAATTAAAACCTGACCACTTTTTATATTATAAAACCTGGAAACCAAATTTACAATCGTTGATTTTCCTGCACCGGTCGGACCAACTAAAGCAATGCTTTCTCCGGCCTTGGCATGAAAGCTTACATCCTTTAAAATCGGACGGTCCTTCTCATATTCAAAAATAACATGATCAAACTTTACATCGCCTTTCACTTCCGGCAAATCCTTTGCACCCGGCTCATCCGATACGGTTATCGGTTCATCCATCAGCTGGAAAATACGTTCCAAGTAAGAAACCGTGTTAATCAGCTGATTATAGTTACTGCTGATATTCTGAATCGGCTGCCAGAACCGGCTTGCATAGCTGGTCATGGCAATTATCACGCCCACCTCCAGACTCTCCCGGAAATAAAGAATCCCCACAATATATAATGCATAATTTGTGAGCTTGGTTAAAATCAGGGTAATCGGCCAAATGCTGTGGTTCACGGTAACTGCCTTCATAAACGCCTTTTTAGCTTCCAGAGAAAGTTCCTGATTGATATTGCTGTTATAATCCTCTCTGGCAAAACTTTGGGTAACACGCTCACCGTTGATACTTTCTGCCAAATAAGCAGTATAGTTCGAAGACTTGTTGGCCTGCATCTGCCATGCATGTCTCTGAACTCCTTTAATTGCAAACAGATAAATGACGAACACCGGAATTCCGGAAAAAACTACTAAAGAAAGTCCCGGATGCATATACAGCATGAATCCTGCAATAAACAGCAGGCTTAATCCCTCCAGTACCATGTTAATCATACCATTCGTTAAAAAGTCAGATACAGAGTTTACATAGTTCACGATACGTACCAGAATCTTACCATGGGGTCTGCTGTCAAAATAGTCAAACGGAAGTTCCTGTAAGTGCACAAATAAATCTCTGCGAATGTCGCGGATAATGGACTGTCCTGCTCTTGCCGTGGCACGGGATCGCTTTTTATTGCAAATTGCCTGCAAGATAACGGTAATAACAATTGCCACACCGGCAATCACTAAAGACTTCACATCCTTATTCGGAATGAATTCGTCAATGGCATTTTGTGTAAAAAGCGGAAGCAACAATCCGCAGATGATAGAAATCATGCTAAAGCAGAAAGCCGCCGCAAAAAGCTTTCCGTAGCGTTTTACGTACACCATACTTCTCATCAACTGGGAAATATCAAATTTGGACTCCAGTGTTTCATCCACATTATATTTATTTCTTGCCATCAGAATGCACCTCCTTCCAGAGCTACTGCAATTTCATCCTCACCGGCAAGCCCCTGCTGGATACGATAAATCTTGTAATAATATCCCTGCTTTTCCAGCAATTCTTTGTGAGTACCCTGCTCGGTAATTTGTCCATTTTCTAATATAACAATAAAATCTGCATTTTTCACTGCGGTAATTCTCTGGGCAACAATCAGCTTGGTTGCTTTCTTTTCTCTTGCTGCAATATGCTCCTGAATATATTTTTCAGTTTCCAAATCTACCGCTGAAGTAGTATCATCCAGCATTAAAATCGGCGCGTTCATTGCCAGGGCTCTTGCCAAAGCAAGTCTCTGCTTCTGACCGCCGGACAGGCCCATACCACGTTCACCGACAATCGTGTCATAACCTTCCGGAAGCTTCGACACAAAACTATCTGCATCCGCATCTACAGCGGCCTTCTTTATTTTCTCAAAATCCACTTCCGGCACACCGTAAGCAATGTTAGATTCTGCTGTATCAGAGAAAAGAAATACGTCCTGTAAAGCGATGCCGATGTTACGACGCAGGTGCTGTAAATCGTATTTCTTAACATCCACACCATCAATTATAACACTGCCTTTAGTAACATCCACAAAGCGGGTAATCACATTAAGCAGTGTAGTCTTACCGGAACCGGTAGCACCCATAATCCCTACTGTTGCCCCAGCCGGGATATGCAGGTTAATATTCTTTAAAACTTCATCACCATCATAAGACAAAGTCACATTCTTTAATGTAATTTCTCCGGAAATTTCTTTGGTTACCGCATTTATTTCACTCTTGATTTCCGTGTCCATATCATAAAGTTCATGAACACGCTCGCAGCTTGCCATAAAGCGCTGTAAGTCGTTTATAAAGAAGCCTAACTGCTGCATCGGCATATTTAACATCCAGGAAAGGGAGGTAAAAATAACCAGATCACCTAAGGTGATACGTTCAAAAATACAAAGCAGAGCACCAATAATGATGGCGCAGGTATTCATAATATTAGCCACGGTTTCCAAAACCGGTGCATATTTTACCCAGACACGGTTACCTTCCAACTGTAACTCATAATACTTTTCGTTTTCCGTATCAAATTTCTCAATTTCAAATTTTTCACGGACAAAAGCACGAACCACACGGTTACCGCTGATATTTTCCTGAACCATGGTATTTAAGCGGGACAGCTGAGCTCTCGCATTACCAAAAATCGGGCGAACCACCTTACCCATACGGATAGCTGTTACAAAGGCAAAGGGCGAAATAGCAAGCAGGCAAAGAGTAAATTCCCAGCTTATGCTGAAAAACACCGACAGCACAACAATAACCATAATTACACATTCAAAGATGTTATAAGATACCCAGCTCATAAAATGGCGCATCATATCCAAGTCGCCGGTACACTTATTGATAAGGTCACCGGACCGGTTTTTCATAAAAAAGTTACGGCTTTGTGCACCAATTTTTTCATAAAGATCTTTTCTTAAGATCAGAAGTGCTCTGTATGCAATCTCATCACGTTCCACGTTGGCCCAGAACTTAAGTAATGCCCGGGTTGCCACAACGCAAAATGCCACCAAAAGCAACGGTATTACCTGCGCCAACACCTCTTCTGTCTTCACGGAAGAGTCATCAAACATCGGCTTTAATATATTATCGACAAAGTGACTGATCAGCATTGGCTCCACAGTTAACAGAACTACCGTTATAATACCTGCCAGCCATGCAATAATCATCAAAGCAATATTTTTTCCTCTGATAAAAGAAAACACCCATTTTACTTCTCTCATATCAAACCTCCTATGACAGACTATCCATATAACTTTTTCATATTTCATTTAGTTGCGGTCTCTACATCATACCACTTTTACATAAAAAAACAAGTCTTTTATGAACAAAACAAGTAAAAAAAGAGCGCATAAAAAACAGGGCATGCGTCCGCACATGCCCTGAAATAATAAAAATAATACCTATTTATTCCGCATTCACATTTTCTGTTACAGCTATCTCCGGAGTTTCTTCTGCCTCAGGAATTTTAATTCCCAATGCTTCTCTGATAGCAGCAAGAAGTTCTTCTTTGGAATCAGCCTTTACCCAGAACTCTTCTTTTTCTGCTTTTCTTTCGTTTCTCTTTTCTTCCGCCTTCTTTTCTGCTTCTTTAGCTTCGGCACGCTGTTCCTTTAATTTTGCATAGTAAGAATCATTGCTTTCTTTCAGCTTTGCAAAATATTCCACCATACCGTTATCCTTTACGGTAAAGCCTACATATTCTATCTGCTCTGCTGCTTCTTCGCCAAGCTCTTCCTTTGCCTCTGCCTTCATCTCTTCGATTTGTTCACCGGCATTTGCAATGATACCTTCATATTTCTCACGGGCAGCCTCGTCCGTTGCCATCTTCTCAATTAAAGAAGAACTTATTACACAAGAATACTTCTTTGTGCCCATGGCAAAATAACGATTCATTTCCTCATCCGATGCACAATCTGCCACGAAGAAATCAATATCGCCGAACTTTTCCTTTAGGGTTGCAAGATAATCCTTTGCTTCATCGCTTAAAGCTTCATAAGTCTTGTCCAGCTTGGTCTGAAGGGTATCTTCCTTCTTTTTGGATACTGCCATCGGCTTGTTATAAGTTGCCTTTGCCTCCTGTTTTACGCTACCCTCATATACAGCCGCATCTTCCTTCTTTTGACCCGGAATTACGTCCTTTCCGTTTGGCATCTTGCCGTTTTTGGTGTATGTAGTCTCTTTTGCAGGTTTCTGGTACATATTTTGTACATACTGTTCTGCCATTTTTGTTGTTGTAAAATTCATAAAAAATCCTCCCTGATATATTATTTAGGTTTGGTTCCGTCCTTGAAACCTTTCTATATCTAATATATCGGAAGGATTTTGTAATTTCTTAACCTTTATTCATAACTTACATCAGAAAACCATTGAAAGCTTGGAGAATAGCGCAATAACACTTTGGCCATGATATCCTCTTCCTTCAAAAAGGTGTTTGCCCATTTGCGGGAGTCCTGGGAAGAGTTACGATTATCTCCTAACATAAAGTAGCTGTCCCCCGGCACAACATACGGTCCGTATTCGCCCCGCATTTCTTCCTTTAAGTAAGGCTCCTCGATTGGCGTACCGTCAATATACACGTAACCGTTTTTAATTTCCACAGTTTCTCCCGGAAGGCCGATGACACGCTTTACATAGGTTACTTCCGGATTATCCGGGTATGGGAAGATAACCACATCCCCCCGTTTTGGTGAGCTGAATAAATATGCCAGCTGGTAGCCTAAAATACAGTCATCCACCTCTATGGTATGCTCCATGGATCCGGTTGGAACCTCCGCTTTGATAATTACGTATTTATTGATTACCTTTGCCGCTACAATTGCCAGCGCAATTGTAAGTATCCAGGCAAAAATTTCCTTTATCTGCTTTTTCACTTTCTGATTCATGTTGGTCCTCTACTGATTCACTTTTTCTACAAAGCGAAGGAATGCCGCCTTGCCGTCAGCAGTTCGTTTATAAACACCGGCATGCTCTAATACTTTAACAAAGACATTCCCTACTTCTTTTTCAATTATAGCATCAATATTTTCTTTGTCAAAGGTTTTATATTTTTCTACTAATTCCTCTGCCCACGGACCATGTGCCGCAATGCTTTCCTGCTCAGAAACCTTCTTGCCGGAAACCAGGCACTGCTTTACTTCTTCCAGCTCTGTCTTTAATCTTGCCGGAAGCACTGCCAGACCCATAACTTCTATCAGACCGATATTTTCTTTTTTAATGTGGTGAAGTTCTGCATGGGGATGATATACGCCCAACGGATGTTCCTCTGTGGTCAGATTATTTCTGAGAACCAGATCCAGTTCGAATCTGCCCTCTCTGACTCTTGCAATCGGGGTAATGGTATTATGCGGCTCTCCATCGGTTTCGGCAAACACGGTGGCAGATTCATCGGTATAACCTCTCCATACCTTCAGAATCTTTTCCGCCAGTTCTACCAGACGCTCTTTCTTTTCGCTGCAAATACGGATGACAGACATCGGCCACTTGACGATTCCTGCTTCCACATCCTCAAAGCCCTTAAAGGACACCGTCGTTTCCACCTTGGCCTTTGCCATGGCAAAGGTATAATGTCCGCCCTGAAAATGGTCATGTGTCAAAATGGAACCGCCCACAATCGGTAAATCCGCGTTGGAACCCAGAAAGTAATGCGGAAACTGCTCTACAAAGTCAAGGAGCTTTACAAAGCAGGCACGGTCAATTTTCATTGGGGTATGTTTCTGGTTCAGTACGATACAATGCTCGTTATAATACACATACGGAGAGTATTGGAATCCCCACGGCTCATTGTTAATGGTTAACGGCAGTATACGCAGGTTCTGTCTTGCCGGATGATTGGTACGTCCTGCATAACCCTGATTTTCCATACAAAGCTGGCATTTCGGATAGCCGCTCTGTTTCATCAGTTTTGCCGCTGCAATAGCCTTTGGGTCCTTTTCCGGCTTGGAAAGATTGATGGTAATGTCAATCTCACCGTATTCAGACTCCACCTTCCACTTACGGTCTTTGGAAACACGGTCCGTACGGATATAATTGGTGTCCCGGCAAAGCTTATAAAAATAGTCGGTAGCTGCTTCCGTGCTCTCCGCTTTCTTTTCCTCAAAAGTGCGGATAACTTCGCTTGGTCTTGGAGTAAGCAGTCCCATTACTTTGGTATCAAACAAATCACGGTAGGTAACGGTATTATCTTCCATAAGACCGTGTTCTGCCGCATAATCATTCATGCGCTCCAACACCTCTGCCAGATGAAGGGTGTCACATGGCAGTTCTGACATGGAATCCTCGCCTAAATCGTCCATTCCAAAAAGTTCCATCAAGCGGTTAATTGTGTATATTCTGTCCTCTTCTGCAATCAGGCCGGTTCTTACACCATATTCCGCCAGCCAAAGAATTTCTCTTGTCATATTGATTCTCCATTCCGAAAACGCCGGAAGGCAATTGCTTTCCGGCATTTTCTCAACTCTCTTTCTAAATTTTACTATAATTCAACCGGGCCGCTACCGATGTCCACTACATAGAAATCAGCCGCATAACCGATCTTGTTCTTATAAACTTCACCAACCGTCTGAATGAAGTTGTCCACGCATTCTTCCTTTACGATACTTACGGTACAACCGCCAAAGCCTGCACCGGTCATACGGGAACCGATAACACCATCTACGGTCCAGGCAGTTTCCACTAACGTATCCAGCTCGATACCGGTTACTTCATAGTCATCTCTTAAGGAAACATGGGAAGCATTCATTAACCGGCCAAAAGTAGTGATGTCGTTAGCCTTTAACGCCTCAACGGCACGGATTGTTCTCTGGTTTTCGTAAACCGCGTGCTTTGCACGGCGGATTTTCACTTCATCACCGATGACCTCCTTCAGTTCTTCAAATTCTGCCTCGGAAAGCTCGCCTAAGGACTTGATGTTCTTCTTTGTCTGAAGTAAGGCAAGGGCTGCCTCACATTCACTTCTTCTCTCGTTATACTTGGAATCGCCAAGACCGCGCTTTTTATTGCTGCAGGCAATGACAATCTTTGCGTTCTCCAGCACCAGCGGAGCGTACTCATAGGAGAGGTCTGCCGTGTCAAGGAAAATTGCATGATTCTTCTTACCCATGGCAATGGCAAACTGGTCCATGATACCGCAGTTTACGCCAATAAACTCATTTTCTGCCTTCTGCGCCAGCTTGGAAATTTCGATGAAATCCATTTCAAAGCCAAACAGTTCTCTGCAGGCAAATGCAGTTAAAACTTCAATGGAGGCGGAGGAAGAAAGGCCGGAGGAATTTGGAATGTTACCGCAGAACACAAAATCCATACCTTCATCAATGGTAATTCCCGCTTCCCGAAGCTTTGCAATAATACCCATTGGGTAATTTGCCCAGTCGTTCTTCTCCTTATCGTATTCTAACTCTTCCAAATCAGCGGCAATGATACCAAGATGTTCAAAATTCATGGAGTAAAAACGGCAGGTGTCCATTCCGTTTCTTCTTGCTGCCGCATAGGTACCGATAGTAAGCGCACACGGAAACACATGACCGCCATTATAGTCGGTATGCTCGCCAATCATGTTGACACGGCCCGGAGCAAAAAACAGACGCACATCCTCAGTGCCACCGAAAATACGTTCAAATTCCTGCATTAACTTCTCTTTCATTTGAATCCTCCTATTTTGTTTGTTATCGTTTGTTTTATAAATTTTGTTTTAAAACAACTTTTCTGAAATCATTGTAACAGATGTGTTTCAAAATGTAAAGTACCTTTTGAAACTTTTCTTTAAAATATTTATGTTCTCCTTGAAAACCGTGCATATTCCTAGTAAAATGAACACGTATTTTCGACTCATAAATTCCAAGGAGTACTACCATGAAAAAAACAACCCCTTCCGGTCTGACCGGTTCTAATTTAAAATGGATTGCCATCATTACCATGTTCATTGATCACATCGGTGCTGCCGTATTGGAACGGGGCCTGCTTCCCCAAATTGCAAATTCTGTACTTGCTGGAAATGCCTTTGACTTTTTGCCGGCGGATTACCGGTTCTGGTATCACGTCAACGTAATCTTCCGTTTTATCGGACGGCTGGCCTTTCCAATCTTTTGCTTTTTATTAGTAGAAGGATTTCTCTACACAAAGAACAAAAGAAATTATGCCCTGCGGCTTGGTCTTTTTGCCCTGATTTCCGAAATCCCTTTTGATTTAGCTTTCCATGACAGCCTGTTGGAACTGACTTCGCAAAATGTCTTTTTTACGTTGTTCCTTGGACTGATTGTTTTGTGGAGTCTTCGTTACTTTGAAGAATCTCTGCCGGCTCCAATGGCACCGCTTCGCTATCTGGTTGCCGTTACCGGCATGCTGGTTGCCCACTTTTTCCAGACCGATTATGCCGCCTTTGGCATATTGCTGATTGTACTTTTATACGAATTCAGAAACAACCGCAAATGGCAATGCATTGCCGGCGCAATTCTAGCTCTTTTTAATAGCTATGTTGCACCATTCGCCTTCCTTTTTATCTTTTTTTACAACGGGGAACGAGGCAAGCAACTTCCAAAATACTTTTTCTATGCCTTTTATCCGGCGCATTTGCTGCTACTTGTAGT
>JAZQJL010000227.1:0-1959 GCA_045541595.1 Lachnospiraceae bacterium
TCCACAGGCACGGTGTACTGCTTTGCATTGGCTACGCCTTCTACACGGCGGATAGCATCGGAATGTCCCTGACTGACGCCCTTACCCCAAAATGTGTAATCCTTTCCGTCCGGTAAGATTGCGTTGGCATACAAACGGTTCAGGGAAAACATACCCGGATCCCATCCGGCGGAAATCACGGCCACATTGCCGTTTTCCTTTGCCGCAGCATCCACATTGGCAAAGTGCTCCGGAATTCTTGCATGAGTGTCAAAGCTATCTACCACAGTAAAGTTTTTTGCAAATTCCGGTGTCTGTACCGGAAGGTCGGTGGCACTGCCGCCGCAAAGAATCAGGACATCAATTTCGTCCTTATACTTTACCGCATCCTCTGCCTTATAAACCTTTACGCCTTCCGTTAATATCTTTACGGTATCCGGATTTCTTCTGGAGAAAACCGCCACCAGTTCCATATCACTATTTTGCTTTAATGCACATTCAATACCTCTTCCTAAGTTACCATAACCCATGATTCCAACTCTGATACTCATATAAGCCTCCCGGTTTTCGACAATAATTTGTTACGCTAAAATTTTAAAGTGTTAATAAAATTTGCACTTATTATACTACCATGTTTCTGTCAGCGCAAGCCATTTTTTACGAAAACTACCAATTTTTTATTACATAATTTTTCTCATTTTCTCTTCAGTCGGAATTTTCGTACGGCAATGTCGGCAAGGAATAATATCAAAATTATCACAAGCATCGGCACTGTCGGATCAATGGACTGTTCAATCAGTCTGCCCTCAAAATCCAGTATATTGGCTGCCGTATAAGACATTTTGCCGCCGGTTGATGTACATACTTCCGTCAGAAGGTCCTCACCGTTTTCCGTGGAGAACGCATTATACTCTTTCGAGTAAGAAGACGCCACGTGTGCCTGGGTAAAATCCAGCATATTTCCCGCACCGTCTAAATGTGTTACCGTGATGGTATACGCACCGGAAGCAGAAATATCAAAGCTACCTGCATAAGTACCTTTTGTGGTAAGCGTGGTTTCCACCGTCTGCTCGTCTCCTGCCGGTGAAAGCACCGTAACTTTCAAGGTTTCCCTGCCGTCTAAAGGTGCCGATACGTCCACCGTGGCCGTCCGGTTTCCAATGGCAGTTTCTACCTGCAGGGCCGTCACGTTACTTCCTTCCCGGAGAACGCCTTTCATCATATTACGGATTAACTGCTGACCGTCTTCGGATTGGAACAGTTCTTCCGAATCACTTCCCCTTAAGTCCGCCGTAAAGCTTCCCACTTTTCCGGAGCCGTAGTTCCACTGTACATACAGAGGTTCCCCGTTATTTACCGTAAGGAACTGCTCCGCATCCTTTTTCAGGAAGGTGGTCATATAGCCGGACATCGCCGGAAGCGCCTCCGCATCCACTCCGCTCAGCAGAGTAGAATAACTGGCAACCGCAATCGGGAAATGACCGGTCTGCCGGTAAGAATCAATGGCGGATACTGCTTCCTCCACCATGATATCAGGCAAGTCATTGACACTGGAGGCATTATAATAATTACCGCCGCCGGTTTCCGCAATTACCTGCATGATTCTGCGATCAGCGCCTTGTCCTACCGCAATGGCAGATACCGTAATTCCGTTGGCCGCCATCTGCTTTACAATCCGGATATAGCCGGAGTCCTGCGGTTCACCGTCGGACAAAATAATCACATGCTTGTTGTCCGCTTCAAATTCTTTCAGCTGGTTAAAAGCCTCCTGGGTGGCATCGGTCATGTATGTACCTCTGCCAAGCTCAATCTGCTCCACCGCAGCCAAAATATCATCTGCCTGCTCCATAGAGGACAAATCATAGATTACATGTACCGTTCTGTCAAAGGTAAGAACACCTACATAGTCCGTTTCCGCCAGGGTTTCGATACACTGCATGGTACCCTGGATAGCCATTTGGTGATTCAACCCCCGCATAC
>JAZQJL010000228.1:0-2526 GCA_045541595.1 Lachnospiraceae bacterium
TATCTCACAGAAGAAGTGCCGGCAGCTATGGAAGCCATGCTACCTTTGCTTCAGGGTGTGGAAAAACGTTATGTGGCAGGTCTTTCCATGGGCGGTTACGGAGCCTTTAAATGGGCGTTTAACAAGCCGGAATATTTCACAGCAGCGGCTAACCTTTCCGGAGTATCCTTTGTGGTGGATTTGATGGCGGATACCAGTCATGGTTTAAATGGAAAAGAGACGATTATAGAGTGTAACTGGGGCTCTTTGGAGGAACTGAAGGGCAGCAACAGTGATTCAAAGGAATGGATTGACCGTGCAGTGGCAGAAGGCACCCGGCTTCCCAAACTTTTTGCCGGTATGGGAACAGAGGATTTTTCCTATGAGTTCAGTAAAGAGTATCTGGCTTATGCATCCGAAAAGGGTGTGGAAATTCATTATGAAGAAATGCCCGGCGGACATGACTGGAATGTGTGGGATGCTATGATTCAGAAGTTTATGGCATGGGCGACCGGTACATCGGTTTAAGAGGTCGAAAGTGAGCAAAAGAGTATTAATCGTAGAAGATGATAAGGAAATTAATAAAATCCTACAGAACTTTCTGGAGCAAAATGGCTATGAAGTGTGGAGTGCTTTTGACGGACATGTGGCTACGGGACAGCTGGCAGAACGTGAGTATGATTTGATTCTGATGGATTTGATGCTCCCCTATAAAAGCGGGGAGCGTCTTATCAGGGAATTGCGGGAAACTTCCCTGACACCGGTGATTGTATTGTCCGCAAAGACTATGATGGAAACCCGTTTGGAGGTTTTGCGGTTGGGGGCCGATGATTATATTTTGAAGCCTTTTGATTTGGAAGAGGTGCTGGTGCGTATGGAGGTGGTAATGCGCAGAAGCAAAACTTCGGAGAGTGAGGAAGTAAAGGAGGAAGTTTTGTGCTGTGGAGAACTGAAGTATTTCCTGACAGAAAACCGAGTAACCTATCAAGAACAAGAGATTGCTTTAACGGCCAAAGAAATGCAACTGCTTAAGCTTTTTCTGGAGAATCCCAGCAAGGTATTTACGAAAGCTAATCTTTACGAAGCAGTATGGAATGATGTGTATTACTATGAAGACAATACCATCAATGTGCATATGAGTAATTTGCGTAACAAACTGAAAAAAGCCACCGGACAGGATTTTGTGGAGACGGTCTGGGGCATTGGTTATCGTTTGAAGGAGAATTAGGATGCTTGCTTGGAAGGTGGCAACGGCGGTGCTGACAGTGCTTTGTATCCTGCTGCTGATTTACAGATGGAGAATGAAGCGGGAGATGCAAAACATAAAAAAGGAACTGGAGGCTACCACGGATAAATCTTATAATCGTCAGATTAGAGTGGACCTTTTGGATAAGGACTTGGTGGAAATGACCGTTCAGCTGAATAAAAATCTGGATTACCAGAAGCAGTTAAAATTGGAGACGGAGAAGGCGGAGAAAAGTATTCGCCAAAGTGTTTCGGATATGGCCCATGATTTACGTACTCCTTTAACCGTGATGAAAGGAAATCTTCAAATGCTTCGTATGGAAGAGGGACTTTCCCACAAGGGAGTGCAATATGTGGAGGCCTGTATGAGTAAGGCGGATGAAATGCGGGAGATGGCGGATGACTTTTTTCAACTGTCTTTGTTGGAAAGTGATTTGGAGGCTGTGGAGCGTAAGAGAGTGGATGTAACGGAAAGTCTGTTACAATTTCTGGCGGCCAATGAGGCAGTTATCCGTACCAAAGGAATGGAGCCGGAGGTGATTTTTACCCAGAAGAGCATGTTTGTGCTGGCGGACGAAAAGCTATTGGACAGAATGTTTGGAAATTTACTAAATAATGTATTGCGACATGCACAGGGGGATAGTTTTCAGATACGTTTGGAGGAGATGCAAGCCCGCAAGGAATGTGTGATTACTTTTTCTAATCTGGTGGCAGAGCCTCAAACCCTGCAGACAGAAGCTCTGTTTAGTCGAACCTATCGGGGAGAGAGGGCGCGAACCGGCAGTGGAGCAGGTTTGGGACTTTATATTGTGAAGCTTCTTGCCGAGAAGCAAAAAGCCCTTGTAAAAGCCCGGTTAATAGAGAATAGATTGGAAATCAGTGTGAGTTTTCCGCTTGGCAGTTAAAAAGTTGTCGATTCCGGCAACTTTTTTTATTTATTTAAGAAATTCTTTAAGAATTGACTTTATAGTTACATTTATGTTAATGCTGCAAGTTGCAATGAGGAGGTTTGTTATGGCGCAAACAGTTATTGATGTTAAGAATTTGGAAAAGCAATATATGAAACAAAAGGCAGTGGATGATGTATCTTTTCAGATTAAGGAAGGTATGATTTGTGGTCTCATAGGACCAAACGGTGCCGGAAAAACTACTATTATGAAGATGCTGGGAGGCTTGGTGCTTCCTACCGGTGGTACTTTGTCCCTCTTTGGAGGAAGTTCAGAGGAGGAGCTGGCCAAGGCCCGCAGTCGTATGAGCTTTATGATAGAGGTGCCTTATGTAAAAGAGAAAATGACCGCCAGG
>JAZQJL010000229.1:0-3031 GCA_045541595.1 Lachnospiraceae bacterium
TTAGTGAATTAGAGAACCTGACCAAAAAGATTGCACACGCCATCCAGCAGGGTATCGGCCTTGCCGTAAAGGTGAAGCTTGTTGAGCCTAAGACCATTGAGCGAAGCATGGGTAAAGCAGTTCGTGTTATTGATAAGAGAAAATTAGTATAATTTAGAGATAAGGGGGTTACATTATGTTTATCAATCAGTTAACAGTTTTTATTGAAAACCGTACCGGCAGACTGGACGATGTTCTGGAAAGCTTAAAGGAAGCAGGTATCAACATTATTTCCCTGTCTCTGGCTGACACCAGCGAATATGGTCTGCTCCGTATGATTGTTTCTGAGCCGGAAAAAGCAAAGAATGCTTTGCGGGAAAAGGATTTTACGGCAATGCTGACACCGGTACTTGGTGTAAAGTTATCCCACCAGGTAGGCCAGCTGCAGGTGCTTTTGGCTGAAATCTGCAAGGCGGGCATCAATATTGAATACACCTACGCGCTGGCTACGGGAAATGATGATGCATCCATCGTGATTAAAACCGCCGATTTGGAAGCTGCCGCAGAGGTTCTTTCTAAGACAGGTGTAGAGCTGATTCAGGCAGACGAACTGACAAAGTAGATTTGATAAATAGACAACTGGTTTTAGCAGAAGCGGGAGGCTTTTATGGTTATCGATTTTCATACTCACATTTTTCCGGATAAAATCGCCGCGAAGACGATAGAACACTTAGAAAAAGTAGGTAATATCAAGGCGGCAACAGACGGCACACTTGCCGGCCTGCTTTCTTCCATGGAACGGTGCGGAGTGGATTTGTCGGTTATCCTGCCGGTGGCCACCAAGCCTTCCCAGTTTGAAAGCATTCAGGCATTTGCAAAAACCGTAAACGAGCAGTATCCGGGGAAACTTCTTTCCTTTGGTGGAATCCATCCGGACTGCCAGGACTACAAAAAGGAACTGGATACCATCAAAGAACTGGGATTTAAAGGGATTAAAATCCATCCGGATTATCAGGGTGTGATGATTGATGACCTTCGTTTTATGCGGATTATTGAATACGCCAGTGAGCTGGGGCTTATTATTTTAACCCATGCCGGCATTGATATTGGTTTGCCGGAGCCGGTGCACTGTCCGCCAAAGAAGATGCGGAAGGTATTGGATGCCATCAAACCGGAAAAGATGGTGCTGGCACACTATGGCGGCTGGTCCCAGTGGGATGAGGTATACGACTACCTTGCCGGAGAAAATGTCTGGTTAGACACCGCATTTGTTTATGATTATCTTACACAGGAACAGTTTTTCAAAATCATGGAAAAACATGGTTCCGATAAAATTTTGTTTGCCACCGATTCTCCTTGGAGTGACATGGCAAAAGGAATTGACTGGATAAAGGGGCTTTCTCTGCCAAAGGAGACGGAAGAGGCAATTTTATCCGTCAATGCAAAGCGTTTGCTTGGCGTAGAATAGTTTTAAAGGAGAATTAACATGGTTACCAAAATTGTATTTTTAGTTATTTTCTTTGCAATTATGATTGGCGTTGGCGTGTATTCCAGAAAGCACGCCACCAATGTAAATGATTTCGTGCTGGGTGGCAGAGCCGTTGGCCCTTGGCTGACTGCTTTTGCCTATGGTACATCTTATTTTTCAGCCGTGGTATTTGTTGGTTATGCCGGACAGTTTGGTTATAAGTACGGCCTTTCCGCCACCTGGATTGGTATTGGTAATGCGGTGATTGGTTCCCTGCTTGCCTGGATTATTCTTGGCCGCAGAACCCGTGTGATGAGTAAGCATTTATCGGCATCCACCATGCCGGATTATTTCGGAAAGAGATATGATTCCAAGGCATTGAAGATTGTGGCATCTGCCATTGCTTTTATCTTCCTGATTCCGTATACCGCTTCTGTTTATAACGGTTTGTCCAGATTATTCGGAATGGCCTTCGATATTCCGTATGAGGTATGTGTACTTGTTATGGCTGTGCTAACCGGAGTATATGTAATTCTTGGCGGTTATATGGCAACTGCCATCAATGATTTTATCCAGGGTATTATTATGCTGGTGGGTATTGTGGCCGTAATTGCAGCTGTATTAAACGGCCAGGGAGGTTTCTATGAGGCAGTAAAAAAACTGGCAGAATTAGAGAGTGATGTGCCACTTACCATGGGTCAGAAGGGTGCGTTCACTTCTTTCTTTGGACCGGACCTTCCGAATTTGCTGGGTGTGGTTGTTCTTACCTCTCTCGGCACCTGGGGACTTCCTCAGATGGTACATAAGTTTTATGCAATTAAGGACGAAAAGTCCATTAAGTCCGGCACTATTATTTCTACATTGTTTGCTATTGTAGTTGCAGGCGGCTGCTACTTCCTTGGCGGTTTCGGACGTTTATTTGATACTCCGGAGATTCATAATGCGGACGGTAGTGTCATTTATGATGCAATTGTTCCAAGCATGTTATCCACATTGCCGGATATTCTGGTAGGTATTGTTATTGTGCTGGTATTATCCGCTTCCATGTCTACACTGTCTTCTTTGGTTATGACGTCCAGTTCTACGTTAACATTGGACCTGATTAAGGAAAATATTATCAAAAATATGAGTGAAAAGAAGCAGCTGCTTTGCATGAGAATTATGCTGGCTTTCTTTATCGTCATCAGCGTTGTGATTGCTCTTGACCCGCCAACCTTTATTGCACAGCTTATGGGTATTTCCTGGGGCGCACTGGCCGGCGCATTCCTGGCACCGTTTATGTACGGACTGTACTGGAAGGGCGTGACCAAGGCTTCCGTTTGGGCAAGCTTTGCCGTAGGCGTGGGAATCACCGTTGCCAATATGTTCTTTAAGTTCATTGCATCTCCAATCAATGCCGGCGCGATTGCTATGGTAGCAGGCCTGGTTGTTGTACCGGTGGTAAGCCTGCTCACCCCGAAGATGGATAAAAAGAAAGTGGAAGAGTGCTTCACCTGTTTGGAAGAAACCGTTGTGGTACATAAAAAGACATCCATAGAAGAGTAGAAAAAAAGCATATCTGCTACAGAACCGCTATCGCTAACG
>JAZQJL010000230.1:0-3527 GCA_045541595.1 Lachnospiraceae bacterium
GACCGCTTGGCCTCCGACTTGCCGGTGCTTCTGGCAGAGTATACCTTCCGTACCGTGCAGGATATTGAGGATTATCTTGCTCTGGTAAGTCTGGTAGATGATATGTTTGCGGAGCTGGTGGAATTTGAAAAGGCAAAGTCAGAGGCCGGTCTGTTTATGCCGGACTATGCGGCAGATGCCATTATCGACCAGTGTCGTCAGTTTATCGAAACTCCGGAAGAAAACTACATGATTGACGTGTTCGAAACAAAAATCAATGCCTTTGAGGGACTTTCCGGTGCGCAAAAGCAGGCGTATATCCAAAGAAATAAAGAATTGATTACCACAGAACTTGTGACGGCATACCAGACACTGATTGACGGTCTGGAGTCCTTAAAGGGAACCGGAACAAACGATAAGGGCCTGTATTATTTTGAAGACGGTATCCGGTATTATGAATATCTGGTACGAAGCTTAACCGGTTCTTCCAAAACAGTGGAGGAGCTAATGGAAGCCACCGATCAACATATTTATGATGCTGTCGTGCTGATGCAAAAAATTATGCTGAAGAATCCTAATGTGCTGAACAGCTGGGATACCTATGAATTTTGTGAAACAGAGCCGGAAAAAATTCTGGAAGATTTGATTGTAAAAATAAAAGAGGACTTCCCGGAATTGCCGGAAGCAAACTACGTAATTAAATACGTTCATCCGTCCATGGAAGAACATATGAGTCCGGCCTTTTACCTGACTCCTCCGATTGATGATACATTAAATAATATTATTTACATTAACAAATCCCAGATTACACAGGATTTATACACCACCATGGCCCACGAAGGCTATCCGGGACATTTATACCAGACGGTGTATACGGCCTCCAAGGAGCTGCCGTTAATCCGCAATATGTTTTCCAACCAGGGTTATACCGAAGGCTGGGCTACCTATGTGGAATATTATGCTTACGGCATAGGCGGGCTGGATGAGAACCTGGCACAAATCCTGATGTTAAATAATGCGGCGACACTCGGAATCTATGCCTATGTGGATATGGGAATCCATTACCTTGGCTGGAACGTGGATGATGTGAAGGACTATTTAAATTACTACGGCCTGAACGGCGATGTGGCACAAATTATGTTTGAAACTATGGTGGAAGAGCCTGCGAATTATTTAAGCTATTTTATCGGCTACATGGAAATTTTAAATCTGCAGGAAGTGGCAGAAAAAGCCTGGGGAGAAAACTACAACTTAAAGAAGTTCCATGAAGCATTATTAAGCCTTGGCCCGGCACCGTTTGATTTGCTGGAAGAGGCAATTAAGGTTTACGAATGAGGAGCAAACTAGGAGGATAACAATGGACATGAACTATCTTGTTCAGAGAAAAATGAACGCGCAACGGCAATATCGCAGAAAGGTGACAATCACCATTATACTCAGCATAATTTTAGTGCTTTTGATTGTTGTTGGTCTGATTAAAGTCATTATGGATGAAAAAAAAGCGGAGGAAAGTCAGAAAAGTGGCGAAACCAACGTTTCGGAAAGTCTGACTCCGGGAGCACTCACCGGTGCCCCTGATGAAGAAGATAACGGTAATGCTACCGGTGGCGGAGAAGATGCCAATGGACAGAACGGTGAAAACAGTCCGGAAGCAACTCCGGCAGCAGATCCTACAGAAACGCCTACTCCGACTCCGGTACCGGTAAACTCCAAAAAGATTGCCATTGACCCAGGACACGGTGGGGAAGATTTGGGAAGTACCCGTCAGGGCTTGTATGAAAAGAATGCAAACCTGGCAATTGCCCTGTATTTAAAGAAAGAGTTGGAAGACGCCGGCTATGAGGTCCTCATGATTCGTGATGCGGATGTGGATGTGGAAAATAACACCCGTCCGGTTACTGCCATTGAGCATAAGGCAGACCTTTATGTCAGCATCCATTTAAACTCTCTGGACGGCGACAGCGATGCTACCCAGGGTGCCGAGGTCTGGTATGCAGACCTGCGTAACGACGGCAGTGATAAGCTGGCCCAGTATGTGGTGGATGAATTGACCAAAGTCATTGATACCAGAAACCGCGGCATTAAGCTGAGCAATAAACTGATTGTGTTAAAAAATCCGGATATGATGCCGGCCTGTCTGGTGGAATGCGGATTTATTACTTCCGAAACAGAACGTGCAAAACTGTTTAATCCGGAATATCAGCAGAAGATTGCAAAGGGCATTGCCAACGGAATTCAAAAATTCCTGCCGCTGGAGTAACAGAAGTTTTAGGTTTATGAAGTTACATGGTTTATAAAAGCTCCGGGCGCATTTTTATCTTTGTCAGACTCGCTCTCGCTACCATCGAAACGTAGCGGTACTAAACTCGTGCAACCATGCGGTTGCATAACCTCGTTAAGTACCGACGTTTCTCCAGGGGCTGACGCCGATAAAAATGCGCCCGGAGCTTGTTATAAGTTGTGAAAGTCAGAAAACTAAAACTATAAAGTTACAGCCAGCGAAGGGAGTTTCGTGAGACGAAAAAAGCGAAGACAGGGTACATGTAATTAAGCTATAGGAGTAAGAAAAACATGTCACAAGGACTAATACAGAAAATAAAAACAGACTATGGTCACACCATTTATGCCAGCTATCTGGGCTATATTACTCAGGCAATTGTGAATAATTTTGTGCCGTTGTTATTTTTAACATTCCAGTCGCAGTATGGGATTTCTTTAGAGATGCTTGGACTTCTGGTTACCATAAACTTTGGTGTGCAGTTGTTTGTGGACTTTATTGCAGCTAAGTTTATTGATAAAATCGGCTATCGTACAGCCATTGTGGCAGCACATGTTTTCAGCGGCCTCGGACTCATTGGTCTGGCAGTGTTTCCGGAACTGTTGCCGCCGTATGCGGGCATCGTTCTGGCTATCATTTGTTATGCCATCGGCGGCGGTATCATTGAAGTTTTGGTAAGCCCTATTGTGGAGGCCTGTCCTACCACGAAAAAGGAAGCGGCTATGAGTCTGTTGCATTCCTTTTATTGCTGGGGACATGTGTTTGTAGTTCTTGCCAGTACGTTGTTCTTTACTTTGGCGGGCATAGAAAACTGGAAGTGGATGGCGGCAATCTGGGCAGTTGTTCCCTTTGCCAACGCCGTGTATTACGGCCTGGTGCCACTGGCGACGCCGGTGGAAGAAGGCAAGGGAATGTCCATGGGGCAACTGCTAAAAAACAAAACCTTCTGGATTTTATTTTTACTGATGATTTGCTCCGGTGCGTCCGAGCAGGGGATGAGCCAGTGGGCTTCCGCTTTTGCGGAAGCAGGATTAAAAGTGTCCAAAACGGTGGGAGATTTGGCAGGACCGTGCCTCTTTGCAGCGCTGATGGGCACCTCCCGGGCGCTGTACGCCAAATTAAGCGATAAAATCAGCTTAAAGGCAGCCATGGTAGGCTCCGGCTGTTTGTGCATCGTATGCTACCTTCTGGCGGCTTTTGCGCCACATCCGGTGCTGGGCTTGCTTGGCTGTGCTGTTTGTGGCTTTTCTGTGGGCATTATGTGGCCGGG
>JAZQJL010000231.1:0-5405 GCA_045541595.1 Lachnospiraceae bacterium
TATCGCCAAACGGTAAGGCAACGGACTCTGACTCCGTCATCTCAAGGTTCGAATCCTTGTAGCCCTGCTTTTAAAACCTGGTATTTCTACCGGGTTTTTTGTTTTCAAAATTTATTCTGCTTTCCGATTATTGATAAAACACTTTCATAACAATGCCCTGCGGCAAGTCTCCAAAGCCTTTTCCGAACAGCATAATTCCGCCTTTGGTGGAAGTGTGGTTTTCGCAGGAAATCTTTAAGTCGACAAATGCCTCTTCCTTCGCATCCGCCACCACATCACGGATAGAATACTCCGAAGCCTCCAAGCCATTGATACAGGTGCCGTTTTCTCCGATGCTTATCGTAATCTGCTCCCCATACTGCCCGTAAAACCACCAGTCCGGTGTAAGATTTCCTTTATGCTCGTCAAACTCACCGGGGCTGACATGGCTTCCAAGTAAATGCCCGTGATTATAAAAATCTATTGCGGCAGGATAATTTCTGGCAAGGAACGGACCCTCTGCAGACAATTCCATGGAAATTTGTATTTCCGTTAATGTTTTGTCCTCCGTCAGCGGATTCGGGAAAGAATAGCAGACAAAGCCGTCGCAAAACCAAATCATCTCTGCATTAAAACGTTCCGGATACTTAAAAAAGTGAGGCATATCAAATTCAAATAAGGCATGGTTTCTGTCACACAGGCCACACGTCGGACTGATTTTGCTGCTGCTGTATTGTCCCACATTTAATTCCAGACGCTCATATTTCCCGGTAATTGTTTTGTCGATAAAATCTATGACCAGCTTTGATTCACCGAGGGAACAGAGTTTTTGTGTTCCGTGCTCAATGGAGCAAAGTCTTACGTTGACAATTCCGCACTCCGATAACTTTTTTATGTGAGCCGTTAGCGCACCGTTTGTTATTCCCAGGGCTTTTGCCATCATATCCATATTCATGCTTCCCGTTTGTTGCAATAATTTAATGATGTTAATTCTTGTCTGGGAAGAAAGGACTTCGCAAATCCTGCGGGCCGATTCCAGAGTATTGATATACAACATGATTTCACATCCTTTTTTGCTTTTAGTAAAATTCTTTAATCTGATGAAAACTACTTAAGAGAATCCTAGCATTGCGCTTAAAAAAAGTCAATATCCATTCCCGTCAAATCCGTTTCAGATTGCATTAAATCTACCTTTTTAGTTTCAGCTAAACCGCTTATGGAAATGCTAAAAATATATATTGACTTTCAAAATAATCTGTACTAGTATGGAAGTAAACGTACCTGTATATTATAAAAAAGGAGAAGAACGCTTATGAAAAAGACAAGACTGATTTCGGTACTTCTTGTAGCATGTCTGCTGTTCTCCATGGCAGCCTGCAGCAAAAAGCCATCCGACAATCCTGCCGGCACTCCGATGCCCGGCACAACAGAAGGAGCAGAGGAAAGCACTCCTCCGCCGTCCCGTGCGGAAAACTTTGAGCGTCCTACAGAAAATACGGTTTCTGCCTACGATGCTGTCAATACAGACTATGCCCTGCATATAGACGCCTCTCAAAAAGTCCATGATATCAGCGACATGCTCATGGGTATTTTTATTGAGGACATCAACTTTGCTGCCGATGGCGGTCTGTATGCAGAGAAAATTGTAAACCGTTCCTTTGAGTTTACAGACATCGCCCGCAAAGACCAGATGTACGGCTGGCAGACTGTCGGAACCGTAACGGCCGAAGTTATCGTAAATGATTATATCGGATCACTCAATGAAAATAATACGAATTATCTGGTTCTCTCCAACAGCTCGGGAGAAGCTGCCGGTGTGGCAAACAACGGTTTTCTGGACGGCATTTCCGTAGTGGAGGGAGAAACCTACGACTTTAGTATTTATGCAAAAGCTTCTGACGGTTACACAGGCCCGCTTACCATCCGTATTGTATCCGGAAATGATATTCTGGCAACCGCAACCGTTCCTCAGCTCACCTCTGAGTGGCAGAAATACGAAGTCACCCTGACTTCCTCCCAAACCGCATACAAAAACGTAAAATTACAGGTACTTATGGAAGACGGTACCGTTTCCATCGACATGGTATCCCTGTTTCCGCAAAACACTTATAATAACCGCAAGAACGGTCTCAGAAAAGATCTGGCTGAACTGCTTGCCGCTTTGGAACCATCCTTTTTACGTTTTCCGGGCGGATGCGTAATTGAAGGTTACGATTACGAAACCATGTATAACTGGAAGGACTCCATCGGTGTAGGCAGAAACGGTGAGCCTCTGTTATTTAACGGCACCTACGGAGATGTCGCTGCCAGAAAGCAGGGCATCAACGTTTGGACTAATATCTCATTAACGGAAGATGCCAATCCTTCTTTCATGACCTACGGACTGGGCTTCTATGAGTATTTCCTTTTGGCAGAAGACATCGGCGCCATCGGAGTGCCTGTTGTCAACTGCGGCATGTACTGTCAGGCCAGAGCCGGTGCCGCTGTTCCGCTCGGTACCGACGAGTTCCAGGGCTTTATTCAGGACGCATTGGACCTGGTTGAATTTTGTCGCGGTGGTGCAGACACCAAGTGGGGTGCCGTACGTATCGCCATGGGGCATGAAGAACCGTTCGAATTAAAGTACATCGGCATCGGTAATGAAAACTGGGGAAACAATTACTATAAGAGATATGCCGCCTTTGTAGAAGCCTTTGAAGAGGCTGCCAAAGAAAATCCGGCTCTGTTTGAAGGCATTGAACTTATGTATTCTGCCGGACCGGACGATGCTACCAGTGGCGCTGCAAATTACAACAGTTCCTATCAGTATGCAGGAAAATGGCTGAGTGCAAATCCGGGCAAGTCCGTAACTGATTTTGCCGGTGCCACCGATCACCATTATTACAACACGCCGGAATGGTTTTTACAGAACACCGATTACTACGATGAAAAGAACTATAGCAGAAGTGATGTCACCGGCACGGTATATGGTGGCGGCATTCCGGTATTTATCGGAGAATACGCCGCTAAATCCAACACCTTAAAGGCTGCGTTGGCAGAGGCTGCTTACATGACCGCCATTGAGAGAAACAGTGACATTATCCGCATGGCGGCCTATGCTCCTCTGTTTGGTAATCTGACCGCCCTGCACTGGTCTCCGGATCTGATCTGGTTCAATAACCACTTATGTACCGGTTCCATTAACTACTACATGCAAAAGCTGTTCTCCACCAATGTAGGAACCGAATTACTTTCCTCCAACCTGGAGGGAGCCGAGGCAGAATACACTCCACCTGCCGGAATGGTGGGCGTCGGCACCTGGAACACTACCGCCGAGTTTGACAATGTCAAAGTTGTATCTAATGCAACCGGCGAAACCCTGGGTGAACAGGATTTTACCGAGAACACCTTTACAACACATTGGAAAAACATCGCAGACGGAAAATTCCGTGTAAGCAACGGAAAGCTGCAGCAGACCAATGCTTCCACCTCCGCTACCACCACCGGAACCGTGGCATATTACGGTAACAAAGACTGGAGCAACTACACCTACACGGTGGAAGCAACCAAGCTGGCCGGCTCAGAAGGCTTTTTAATTCCGTTTGTGGTGCAGGATAAAAACGAACATTACTTTTGGAACATCGGCGGCTGGAACAACACCGTTTCCTGCCTGCAGCAGGTAACCGACGGTGCCAAAAGCGATCAGGTGGCCGGTACGGTAAAGGATTGTTTCATCGAAACCGGACGCACCTACACATTAAAGATTGTTGTTACGGATTCCAATGTAAAATGCTACATCGATGATGTGCTTTATATTGACTATACATTTTCCACCTCTGCCGGCTATGAAGCTTATCAGGTTGTCAGCACCGATGAAACCGGAGCTGTCATTATTAAGCTGGTCAATGTAACCGAAGAGGACCGCACCTTTGCCATCGATCTTACCGGTATATCTTCCCTGAAAGCAACCGCTGTTGTGGACCAGGTTAAGGGCGATTCCCCGGGAAATGATAACATTCTCGGTGCTAAGGAAGACTGTATTATGGAAACCTTCACCGTTTCCGGTATCGGGACACAGTTTAACTTTACCGTACCTCAGTATTCCGCAACCGTCCTTCGGATTGAAACAGAGAAATAACATATCAAAAAAGCAGGAAGCCGTTCTAAACCGCTTCCTGCTTTTCTTCTTATCTTCTCCAGCTCTGATCCATTTTCGCCGTAATTTCCACTACATGCTCCTTCTTTTTGGAGCTCTGCACTCTTTTCTGAAGCTCTTCATAAAACAAATCTTCATCAAAAGGCAGTTCCACCGTCTTTCCGGTAAACGCGGATAAATGCATGGCATTGGAAAGCATCAGACCATTAATACCCTCTGCACCGTCAGCAACCATTGGCTCACCTTTTAAAATAGCCTTGCCCCAGGCATTGATAACCCCCACATGCTGCGGATTGCTGCCATCCAGCTCCGGATCAAATTCCTGTGTCTTCGGATAACCAAACGGAGAGGTGTTAGTCCTGGAGAATTCCTGCTCCGTCATTTCAAATTCCCAGACATGCAGCCGGTTATGTTCTACCAGAAGCTTTGCCTTATCCATCTGGATTTCAAAACGGTTGCTTCCGCAGGCATCTCCGGTAGTAGTGATAAAGGTTCCTGTAGCACCGTTTTCGTATTCCACAAAACAGGTCACATCATCTTCCACCTCAATATCATGCCACTTTCCGAACTTCATGTTGGCGTAAACCTTCTTTGGCATACCGCAGATCCACTGCCACAAATCCAGCTGATGCGGGCTCTGGTTCAACAGCACACCGCCGCCTTCTCCTGCCCAGGTAGCACGCCAGCTGCCGGAATCGTAATACACCTGCGGACGGTACCAGTCGGTGATAATCCAGTTGGTTCTGCGGATATTACCGTACTTTCCCGACTGCACCAGTTCTCTCATTTTTTTGTAAACGCAATTGGTTCTCTGGTTGAACATGACACCAAACACCACTTCCGGATGTTGTTTTGCACACTCATTCATTTCCCGCACCTGCTTCGTATACACTCCGGCAGGCTTATCAATCATCACGTGAATTCCCCGCTTCATACATTCCATGGCGTAGTGGGGATGAACGTAGTGAGGGGTTTCCACCATGCAGGCTTCCAGGAGGCCACTGTCCAACATCTCTTCTGCCGTAGAGAACAGCTTCACTGTATCCTTCAAATTCTCCTTTGCCCAGTTTATACGGGCAGGATTCACATCTGCCACAGCCATCAGTTCAAAATCAGGACATTCGCCGTTTGTCACCTTGGTGGCATAATTGGATCCCATATTTCCGATACCGATAATACCTAATTTAATTTTTTCCATAATATCACCTCATATATTATTAAAAGCCGAAAGCTTTTAAATTTTCATAGCTTCTTCTTAAGCAATCAAAGGGGTCTTCGCCGTTACAGTCAT
>JAZQJL010000232.1:0-4627 GCA_045541595.1 Lachnospiraceae bacterium
CCATATGTCATAACTGTCGGAAGTATGACCGTAAGAGCATGAAAAATAGTATGCGGTAATACATTCCCCTTCCCTCGATAATATTTTTCCGAAGGTTGCCTTAACTGCTTCGATAGAGCTTTTGGTTTCTCCATAATTCTGATACACCTGACAGTTCATGCTGTCATCCACGTGGGCTCCGTAGGCGCAGTAACGATTGGCAATCAACTGATTGCAGGCATAGCTGCGGGCACAAACCGCCTGGGCTTTCAGTGCTTCCTCTCCAAAGCTTTCCGGCATTTCGCTTGGCAGAACGCCATATAAGTACTCCTCCAGGGATAATTCGTTCACCACCAGGAGTTTTCCGCCCTCCAGTGCCACTTCCAATGTTCCTCTGTAGGATGGGGCACCTGCCGCTCTCTTTACATTAAAAAGCGTCAGCTTTCCTTCCTCTTTCTCCGTACCCAGGTACACTCTTCCGCCATACTCTGCCACCAGCTCCGGTGTTATGACAACTTTGGCCCCGCCCTCCATCCATTCTGTTTTACCTACACCATCACTTATATAAAAGCCCCTTTCGCTGCCGCATTCCAAAGCATCATGGTAAAATCCTCCGTAAGACGAGGTCTGCAAAAGCACGCGGATTGCCGTAACCTCCACCGGATTTTTTATCAGCGCAGCACAGACTTTGTTACCGGAAAGCACAAAGGCCGAAGTGGTATAGCCTACTAAAACCTCTGTCCATGTCACTTCCTCCATACCGTTATACATGCGGTAAACTTTGCTGTCTTTTTCCAGTTCCAGTACTCCGTAACCCTCCAGCTCCACAAACGTTTCCCCTATTCTGAGAACCTTCGCCTCAATAGTATCCTGTTGGACTGTCATTCCGGTAACCACACCGCCTTGCACGGTCAAATCCACAATGCATTCCTGTAACGGAGTCTGCATGGGAGAAGCCAGCAGGTATTCCTTTTCTTCATCACCGCTAAGCACAGTGACTTTCTGTCCCTCTGCCCGTACCAGCCACACATTGGATAGCACAAAGGGAAGCTCCGGAGCCTCCGTTACCGTTGGCAGGCCCGCCGGATTTTTTTCCGCATCCGGTTTCCCTTTTGCAAGTAAAGCCGCACATAGCAGTAAAAAAAGCACCAGACTGCAGATTGCTTTCCGTTTTTTTATTTTTTCCCTCATATCAGTCTCCTTCTCCGGTGTTATTTCTCTTTTACTATATGAAACCTGTCCAAAAATTATGAAAAAAAGTGCCATGCGAAGAAAAAGCTTCGCATGGCACTTTCTTGTTTTATAAAATATAACTATGTATTACATGTAAACCAAAGCAAACTTTAATGCAAATAAAATTGCAATAACTGTAACTACGATATCCTTCTTCTTGAAATTACCTGTAAACAGAGTAATCAGAACGTAAGCAATTGCGCCAACACCGATACCATTGGAAATGGAGTAGGTAAGAGGCATCATAATCAGTGCTAAGAACGCAGGAACTGCAGAACGCATATCATCCATATCTACCTTAGCAAAGTTCTTAATCATAAGAACGCCTACGTAAATTAAAGCAGGAGCAGTTGCGCAGCTTGGAACAATGCTTGCCACCGGACTTAAGAATAAGCACAGTGCAAAACAGATGGAAACTACAATACCGGTAAGACCTGTTCTTCCGCCTTCAGCAACACCGGAAGCAGATTCAACGAATGTAGTAACGGTACTTGTACCAAATACAGCACCTGCTACGGTACCAACAGAGTCAGAGGTCATAGCCTTGTCCACGTTGACAGGGTCACCATTTTCGTCCAGCATATTAGCCTGAGAAGCCGCACCGTAAAGAGTACCAACGGTATCGAACATATCAACCAGACAGAAGGTGATAATTAACATAATAGCATTAAAGATACCGCCAATATGAGCGCCGGTAAATGCTTTACCCCAAGCAGCTCCGTCAAACAAAGCAGTAATACCAACGGTACCAAAATCCTTAAATGCCTGGCCTACACCGGCAATATCAAAGCTTGGCACCTGAGCTGTGAACACATAATAAAGGATAGTGGAAACAACAATACCGATGATGATGTTGCCCTTTACATTTAACTTAGCAAGAATTGCAATGATGATGAATCCGATAAATGCTACCAATGCAGGAGCAACCTGGGATACCCACTCACCGTTCTTAATATCAACAATCTGCACAAATGTATACTGATTGTCCTGAATGATACCGGCATTCTTCATTCCGAGGAACGCAATAAATAAACCGATACCGGCAGGAATTGCCTTTTTTAAACATTCCGGCATAGCCTTTGCGATGTATTCTCTTAAACCGGTAATACTCAAAATAAGGAAAATGATACCGGAAAGGAAAATAATAACAAGACCGGAATGATAGCCTGTCATAACATCTTCTCCGGCAAAATGCGCTCCGGCCACAAAGCATGTGCAGAAGAATGCATTCAGACCCATACCACATGCTAAAGCAAATGGTAATTTTGCGTAAAGTGCCATAAGTAACGTACCCACAATGGCACCCAGGATAGATGCAATATAAACCGCATTCCAGATTTTGCCGACAACCGTAGGATCTGCGCCTGCACCAACAAGCCAACCGCTTACGCCGCCGCCGGCCACCTGATCAGGATTAACAAATACAATGTACGCCATGGCAAAGAATGTGGTAAGACCTGCCATAATTTCAGTACGTAACGTAGTATTGTTTTCCTTTAGTTTGAAAAACTTTTCCATAACAGAAAACCCTCCTATGTATAATTTTTTTGCTACGGTGTCATTTTATCACTTCAAACAAAAAAAGTCTATGAAAATTCGTCATTCTCATAAACTTTTTTCGAAATATTTTTTAACAGCCTGTCATAATTCTGATAATCTCTTTATCAGTTTCCTTCATACCAACACTGCCGAGTCTGCCGATGTTTACCAGCGTATTTTCCACTCCTTTGGAAACAAGGCCGTCGCCACCTACAAACTGCTGGCCTTCCAAAAACATTTCGTATCCGAAAATGCCTGCGTCCACTGCCGCCGCGATTTTTCCCGCACAGGAGGCCTTGGCACCATCACAAACGATGCCGGACACAATGGCCAGAGCATTTACCAGGGTATGGGCTATGGTTCTGTAGTCGCCACCCTGCAAATACGCAATACCGCAGCCTGCGCCACAGCCTGCACTGATTGCTCCGCAATATGCGGAAAGTCTGCCGATACCGGACTTTTGGTGAATGGTCACCAGATTGGACACCGCCAACGCACGGTACAATTCTTCTTTTGTTTTACCAAGTCCTTCTGCATACACAATAACCGGAAGGGACGCTGTCATGCCCTGATTTCCGCTGCCGGAGTTAATGATTACCGGAAGCTCACAACCGCTCATTCTGGCGTCGGAGCCCGCTGCCGCATATGCCTTTGCCTTAGAACGCAAATCGGTATTATACTTTAACAGTACACTGCCCACATTGGCACCCCAGTTGTTTTTTAATCCTTCCTCGGCAATTGCCATATTATATGCAATCTGGCGGTCAAATATCTGCTTTACATCTTCGATATCAAGAATGTTGGCAAATTCCACGATTTCCTTAATGTTCAGCAGACTCTTATCAGCCAACAGACTCTCATCTGCCTGAACCTCTCCTGCCTTGTAAAGAACCTCGCCGTTCTTCTCAATCAGCACAATATTAGTATGATAACCGCTGATACGGACCACTGCCGAATCAAATCCCCGGGTTAAAATCATCCGGATATCCAAAGCCTCGTCGCCCTCTGCCGGACGCACCACAATCGGACATTCCTCCAAAAAGCTTCGCATCTTTGCTTTCTGTTCTTCTGTTACCTCGGCAATAACCTCCAGAATCTTTTCTGCCTTACCGCCCACAATGCCTGCAGCAGCTGCCGCTTCAATACCCTTTAAACCATTGGTATTCGGCACAATAACACTCTTTACGTTTTTTACAATGTTGCCGCTGACATACAATGTTACGCTGTCCGGCATACCACCCAGCACATCTCTGGCCTTGGCACCGCAGTAAGCAATGGCAATCGGTTCCGTGCAGCCCATGGCCGGAACCAGCTCCTCTTTTAAAATTTCAATATAAGTTGCATAAGTACTATCATTTCTTTTCATAGACTCTTCCTCTGTACATATTTCTGCTTAATTGCTTGATGTCGGAATATACGGTAATAAAGCGCCCGCCACCTTATTGATTGGCATGGTCTGAATCCAAACTTTACCCGGGCCTGATACTACCGTATTGAAAAATCCTTCTCCGCCAAGCAGCTTATTCTTAAGTCCTGCCACTTGCTGAATTTCCATATTACATGTTGCTTCCATAGCTGCCAGATAACCGGTATCCAATACCATACGCTGGCCGGGTGCCAATTCATATTCCATCACAGCACCGTCAAATTCTACAAAAGCAGTACCATAACCGGACAACTTCTGCATAATGAAGCCTTCGCCGCCAAAGAATCCTGCGCCCAGTCTTTTCTGAATATGTACACTTAATTCCACCGTGCTCTCGGAAGCCAGGAAACCGGACTTTTGTACAATCAGTTCTCTCCCCGGGGTAATCTCAAACGGCACTATGGAGCCCGGGAAACTGGAAGCAAAAGCAATCATTCCCTCTCCGCCTCT
>JAZQJL010000233.1:0-5152 GCA_045541595.1 Lachnospiraceae bacterium
GTGTTTACTGCTTACCAACAATCATCAACATGCTGAACTTGCGGGGGCGATGGGGATTGCAGTAGCAGGCTGCGTGGAAGGACATTTTGAGATGCCTAAATCCGTAACACTATTGGAAGAACCGGAAGAGGTTTCGATTACTTATTTAAATTTGGTATTCTGCCACGAAAAAAAGATTCCTGCCACCATTGCAGAAACAAAGCGCTGTTTTATTCGTGAGCTGGCGGAAAATGATATGGATGCTCTTTATGAAATTTTAACAGAGGAAGAAACGGCAAAGTATCTGCCCGCCATGCTCGGCAACAAAGAAGAGGAAATGGAAAAACTGATATCCTATGTATCCTGTGTGTACCCCTTTTTTGAGTATGGATACTGGGGAGTATATTTAAAAGAAACCGGAGAACTCATTGGGCGGGCAGGCTTCAAAGAAGGAGAATTTCCTACGGAAGCAGGTTATGTGATAAAACGTTCTCAATGGGGAAACGGTTTTGCTACGGAAGTCCTTATGGAACTGGTACATTATGCAGAAGAAGAACTGGGATGTACGGAAGTTTATGCAAATATTGATGAAAAAAATGTTGCGTCCCTTCGGGTGGCAGAAAAATGTGGTGTCATATGTAATAGGCTTAGGAGCTGATCCTAGGCCTATAATACACTGTGCAAGACTGGCATTCTACAAAAGTAGAACTATCGGTTTGCGCCGTTTGTGCCGTTTTCGTTATTGGCATCATTTCCGGTCATACCGTCGCCAATATCGTTCACGGCATCGCCTACACCGTCAATCACGTCCTCAGCACCGTTAATAACACCATCGCCCACATCTTCCACACCATCTAAAATACCGTCACCAACATTGTCAGGAACTGCGGTTGGAGCGACAGTAGGAGTAGGTGTAGGTATTGTTGTGTTCTGATTTTGTGTTCCATCAGTAACAGAGTTATTATTGCTGCCGTTCTTGTCTCTGCCACAGGCAGCAAAACCGCAAAGTAAACAGCAGCAAAGAGCAAGAATGAAAATTCTCTGCTTTTTCATAAAGCACCTCCTATAGGAAATAATATAGTTGACGAAACTATCGTCTGTAAGTATTATCTGCGCTTCAAAAAATGTTATGCATGGAATGCATAGTGACATATGGAATTTTTTTTGGTACAATAACAAGGTAGTTTTTAACAAAGCGAGAGGTGCATTTCATGGAGATTGAACGTAAATTTACAATAAAACAGCTTCCGAAGCAATTGGAGCAATATGAAAAAAAAGAAATTGAACAGGCATATTTGTGCAGTAAACCAACGGTAAGAATCCGAAGGAGTAATGATAATTACATTTTAACGTACAAATCAAAACTGGGTTTGGAAAATCCTGTGTCCGCTTCGGCAAGAACCTGCGAGGAGGTGGAACTTCCTTTAACAAAAAAAGCGTATGAGCATTTAAAGAAAAAGGCGGACGGTAGTGTTATTTCCAAAACAAGATATATCATTCCTATTGAAAACAACAGAAAAATAGAGTTGGATGTGTTTCACGGATATTTGGAAGGGCTGATATTTGCAGAGGTGGAATTTGCTACCGAGGAGGAAGCAGCGACCTATCAGATGCCGGACTGGTTTTTAGAGGACGTTACCTTCGACAAGCGTTACCGGAATTCGTTTCTGTCCGGATTTACCAGCCTGAAGGAGCTTCAGGCCTGGAAGGACGACCCGTATGAAAACAATGAAGACTAATCCGGAGAAATGCATACAGATTGGAGAAATAAAGAATGAAAAAAGGTGAAGAATACATTGGTATGGTAGTGCGCACCGATTTCCCGAATAAAGGAATCGTAGAACTGGAAGACAGAAAAATCGTTATCAAAAATACCGTGCCGGGGCAAAAGGTCCGGTTTCGAATTGCCAAGTTAAAGCAGGGAAAAGGAGAGGGCACTTTGCTGGAAGTAATAGAAAAGGCGGCAAATGAACAGCCGGTACCGTCTTGTGTGCACTTTGGCACATGTGGCGGCTGTGTGTATCAGATGCTTCCGTACAAAGAACAGCTTGCACTTAAAGAAAAACAGGTACGGGCATTGTTGGATCCGGTAGCAGGTGATTACGAATTTCTTGGCATCAAAGGAAGTCCAAAGGCCTTGGAATACCGCAACAAAATGGAGTTTTCTTTTGGCGACGAAGTCAAGGGCGGAGAGCTGATGTTAGGGCTTCATAAACGGGGAAGCTTTTATGATATTGTGGATGTCAGCAACTGCACGCTGGTGCATCCGGACTTCAGAAAAATTCTGGCAAGCGTGCTAACTTTTTGCAGAGAACAGAACCTGCCGTATTATCACAAAATGAGCCACGAGGGATATTTACGGCACTTATTGGTTCGCCGTGCAGAAAAAACAGGCGAAATCCTGGTAAATCTGGTAACTACCTCCCAAATGCAGGTGGATATGGCCCCGCTAAAAGAGCAGCTGCTGCAGCTTCCTTTAGAAGGATCCTTCGCAGGCATTTTACACAGTACCAATGATGGGCTGGCAGACGTGGTACGTAGCGAAGCAACGGAAGTGCTGTACGGAAAAGAATATTTTTACGAGGAGCTTTTAGGACTTCGGTTTAAAATTTCTACTTATTCTTTCTTTCAGACAAACTCATTGGGAGCAGAAGTGCTTTACAGCCAGGCAAGAGAGTTTATAGGAGCAGGCAACCGCAAGGTAGTGTATGACCTATACAGCGGCACCGGTACCATCGCCCAGTTAATGGCGCCTGCAGCCGAAAAAGTAATCGGTGTGGAAATTATTGAAGAAGCAGTAGAAGCTGCAAAAGAAAATGCGGCCGCCAATGGCTTGACCAATTGTGAGTTTATTGCCGGAGATGTGCTAAAAGTATTGGACTCCATCGAAGAAAAGCCGGAATACATTATTTTGGATCCGCCAAGAGATGGTATCCATCCGAAGGCATTACAGAAGATTATTGCTTATGGTGTGGAGCGCATGGTTTATATCTCTTGTAAACCGACCAGCCTTGCCAGAGACTTAGAAGCATTAACTGCCGGAGGATATAGTGTGGAAAAGGTGGCTTGCGTAGACATGTTTCCTCAAACCGCCAATGTTGAGACGGTCGCTTTATTGAAGAAAAGTAAATAACATATGATAAAAACAAAGGTTTTTGCCAAGGCAAAAACCTTTGTTTTTTTACACTCCCGGTGCAAGACTTAAAAAGAGAGATAGCCTATAATAAAATCATAAATGAAATGACTTATCTGAAATCGAGATGAGGGCGGGTTTCCAAGGAGGTATGTCTATGGACAATAAGGATGATGATTTAAAACATCTGTTCAGCTATGATACAGATGTAAAGAGCAGGAAAAAAGCAGAAAAAGGCAGTTTGTTTGACATGAATGCCGGGAAAGAATTTATCGGCGTAGGCGACAAGGCTGCAAACGAAAGAAAGGGAGGAGCCGCTACGGTTTTATATGTGGTGGGTGGTTTTGCGGCAATTGTTATAGGTTTAGGCATTTGCATATCAATGCATAAATTCCTTTTGGGGCTTATTGTATTAGGGGCAGGCGCATTTCTGCTGTATGCCATATACGATAAAATCAAAACAAAATGTCCGGAGTGCAAGCGACTTGGTGCAATGGAAATTACATATTCGGAAGATTTGGCAGTTGGTACAGATACTACCAGATACAATGTGTATCAGGGAGCAAAACATACCCATGATGAAGTGGATGTGAAAATATACACAACATCCAAGGACTATGAACAATGCACCTTTTGCGGACATTGCAGAGATATTATCAGAACCAGAAAGACAGATTCATTTACATCAAAAAAATATTAGTATAGGGTAAAGGAGACAGAAGATATGGCATTTGAAGAATTTTGGAAAGCCCATTGTACCAGACAGGAGATGTTGACTTTCTGCAAAAAGATACAGAATGAAATTGTGACAGAAAAAAATCTGGTGAAGCGGATTAAGAGTGTGGGTACCGGATATGATGATCTAATTAATGAAATTCCGTTGTACGATAATGTACTTTCCAAGGTATATGATGAGGCAAAGATTGAAGCGATAGCGGGAGATATCAGCGGATTTGCAACGGTAGCGGAACGGGAAGCAAAGAAATGCGGACTGAAAACAAGGAACGGAAAATGGAATGATTATATCATTGCTTTAAGGGAACTGGGCTATGCCAATTTCAATTGCTTTATGTATGCCCAGCATGTGAAAGCAAGAAAGTATAAAGAAGCGAAGGAATTTCTTGACACGGCTGTAAAAGAAAACGAAGAGCTGGCGGATTACTTCTATGGTGTGGAACAGTTTCGGAAGCACCGAAGACTAAAAGGAATGAAGTGCATGAAAAAGATAATGAAGAATCAGGCGCATCCGCTAAAAAAGCAGGCAAAATCACTTACGATTGTCTATGAACCGGTATCCTGGGGGCTGAGAATCGCAGTGGTAGGAATCGTGCTGGTATGCTTATTCCTGATTGTCACACTGGACGGCGTAGGTATGATGGGGTCCATGATGGCATTGTGCGCAAAAATCGGTATTTTCCTGCTGTGTGTTGTTGCTCCGTGGTGGAATGGTAAACATAGGTTCAGCCAGGCAAAAGATTTTTTATCTTTGGACGGTGTTGTATTAAAACATACCGATGAAGCATTCGGAGAACCGATAGTGTGTCCGGAATTTATAACCGGGGAACTGGGAAATTCGGAAGTGGAATATGTGGTGTCTTATGAGAATGCATCTACCGGAAACTCCATACAGGATGTTTCCGGCCAGGGAGACAGAATGATTGAAGATGTGCGCATGATTGTAAAGCAGATACATGAAAAGAGAATTCACAGAAAGAAGTACTACATGAATAAGTGCAAAGCAGGAGATGCGACGGCAAGAATGGCATTACTCATTTTCTTTGATACAGAATATAAAAACGGAGAATTTGTTATCAATAAGGAGGCGAACCCTTGCCGGTTCATCTCGGACAGAATGGCAGAAATTATTGATTAAGATAAAAAACAATAAGCATAAGGAGGAAAAAGAAAGTAGGGATAAAAGGAGTATGGTAAGCGAATAAAATTGCAGGAATGTAAGTTCTTACAATAAAGAATGTAACATTATGAAAGCCGGAAAGAGGTATTTGATAAAATCCCTCGTTTCGGCTTAATCCTTTTAGG
>JAZQJL010000234.1:0-7107 GCA_045541595.1 Lachnospiraceae bacterium
GGTATAGCCCATGGACGGGGTGCCTTGTGTTTGTGATATCCGCATTGACAGAACTCACCGGACATATAAAGAAACTGCCTGCCCTTTTGATTCGCGTCGGAGGCGGCCTTGCGGGTGTGCTTTGGGTATTTTTTTGGCTTAGAAAGGAAGGAGTCCCGGAGCGGCTGACGGAAGGCTTTTTTGCCTTGGCCCGGGCTTACCTGAAGGACTGGAATGACTATTTTGGCAGTGCATGGCATTGTCCGGAGGGAGCAGACCGGTTTGCTTCGTTTTTCCTGGAAAGCGCATTGCTTTTCAGTAGCGTTTTCCTCTTTGTTTTAGCAAAGGTTCTTAGAAGAAGCGGTCTTATGGCAATTCTTCCGATCCTTGTGTTTGCCGGTGGACTCCTGGTGGGAAACGACCCGTCGGAACGGGGAGTGCTTCTGTTGTTTGCCGGTATTTTGCTGGCATGTAATCAGAAAACGTCTCTGATTGATTTCAGGCCGTCGGAGGAAAAGAAACGGAAGCATACGGGTGTGCAGCAGCTGATAGGCTGGGGCTCTTCTGCTGCTGTAATCCTGTTACTTTTTATAATAGTACTGGCCGGCGGAAGACGGAATGCCCAAACGGTGGTAACCGAGTATTCCGGCAAGGCAGAGGACGCAATTCTTAGTACGGCAAACCGTGTGGCAAACTGGGAATTCTGGCGTCTGGTGGATGACCCGGGGGGCATCGAGAAGATGGTGGAACGTATCCTGGGCACCACGGATTACAATTACGAAACATTGAATAACAGGGAACCGGAATTCAAAGATATTCCATACCTTTCCGTGACTGTCGAGCAGGTACCGCCGGGAACCATGTATTTAAAGGGATTTCATGCAAATACCTATAACAACGGCCTTTGGGAACGGACCACGGCTTCCTTTGAAGCGGAATGTCGGGAACTTGGAATTTCTCCTCAAACGGTGGCAGAGCAACTGGCGGTTTTGGGAACGGAAAAGCTGAAAAAGCGTTATAATCTTTCCGAACTGTCCAACCACAGCTCCGGCCTGGAAGCAACGGTAACCTACCTTGACCCGGCTACGGTAAAGGCCTACCTGCCATACTTTAGCGAGGAAAGCATGGAGGAAATTTCCGTAGAGGGAGAAGGCGCTTATAAAAAGCGTCTCAGTGCAGAGGAGCTGTCCTTCACCGTTTGGTACTACGGTGGCAGCTATGATATCCGGTTGAGAAATTTTGCCCAGGGTATCCCGTATGAGTGGGAATCCCGGTATGAAGAATATGTCTTGGAACAGTATCTCACCGTGCCGGAGAATCTGGTTACGGTAAAACAAATTGCGGCTGACCTGGCAGGGGCAGATATTACCAGAACAAAGATGGGAACCATTACGTCCGAAAACGAGGAGCGTCTTGCCAAGGGCTATCTGGTGGCGGACTGGCTGGCAAGAAATACTTCTTACAGCAAAATTCTGCCAAAACTTCCGTGGCGGGAAGACCCGATTGAATATTTTCTGGAAACCAGTAAACAGGGCTACTGTATGCACTATGCCAGTGCGGCGGTAATGATTCTGCGGGAACTGGGCGTACCGGCCAGATATGCATCCGGTTATGTGGTAAGCGACTCAGACTTTGAGATGATCGGAAAAAATAAATATCAGGCAGAGGTGTTGGACAATAAAGCTCATGCCTGGGCGGAACTGTATCTGAACGGAATCGGCTGGGTGCCGATGGAAGTGACGGCAGGCTATAGTGCCCTGATTCCGACGCCAACCCCTACTCCGGTGCCGACCAATACCCCAACGCCAACACCAACTAATACGCCGACACCGACACCGACCAATACACCAACTCCAACCAATACCCCGACATCGGTACCGACATCGGCAGCGGGAACTCCAATGCCGGAAGAACCTACAGCCACTCCGGCAATGACACCGGAAGCCGGAACTTCGCCGGCGCCGACCCGGGGAGCGGGAGCGACAGATGTTTCTCCGAAGCCGGGAGCCGTGGCAACGCCGACGCCGACTCCAACCCCAACGCCGTCACCGATACCGTCCGCCATCGGAAACGAAGCTACGTTATCAGGAATCGAGGGTGTGCAGGGAGAGGATGAGGAACCGGATGTGACGGTGCCTCCGAAAGGAAGCGGATTGGGTGACGAAGATACGAACTGGACCAAAACCCTGATCCGAAGCCTGCTGGTGTTACTGGTGGTAATCGTATTGATTCTGATTTTCCTGTCTCCGGCAACCATTGTCGACAGGTTTTTCCGGTTCGAAAAAGCATATCATCGCCGGATGTTGAAGGAAATCAGGCGGGGCGGAAATATCCGGGCCATAAAGATGGTCAACCGTTCGATTTACCGGAAGCTTTGTTTCAGCGGCATTGTGAAAAAGGGATGTACGGATGCGGAATATGCAGAAGCATTGAAGAGTAACTTCTCGGTACTTTGGCCGGAAGACTGGGACCGCTATATGAGCATTGTAAAAGCGGCAGAGTTTTCCTTACGGGATTTTACGGACGAAGAAGTAGCCTTTTGCTACAAAGTCTACAGAGATATTATTTACTAATTACGTAACCTTGACGCAAACGCGCATGATGAAAAATAAAAATCGGTATTTCCTAAGCAACGACCTCGGGGCTGTTTAACAGCAGCAGGGGAGTGCGCGGAAATACCGATTTCTTATTTTAGAAGATTAGTGATCGTGTACTGCTTCACCTGCTTCGGATGGCTTAACCAGGAAGAGGCTGACAAGTAAGGAAATGATGTACAGTGCCAGTGTTGCGTATAATACGTACTGGTAACCGGTTGGGTTAGTGTGTGTTACCGGGTCTTCTGTACCGAAGGTCTTTACAATCCATGCAGCCATCTGATTACCTGCAAGACCTGCAAAGCCCCAGGCAGATAAGGTAATGCCGTGGATGGCACTGATGCTGCCCATGCCGTAGTGGTCGGAAAGAAGAGTCGGTACGTTGGAGAAACCACCGCCGTAGCCTGCGTTTACCATAAAGATAAGGGCAAGTACCAGGATAATTAAAACAGTGTTACCGTTACCCTTTTCAATACCGCCGGTAAATACAACGATTGCGGTAAGGGCAATGGAGATAATGAAAATCATCTTGTAAACCGTATTTCTGTCTTTCATCTTGTCTGCCCATGCGGAGAAACCAAGACGTCCGCCGGCATTAAAGATTGCGGAAACAGTGGAGATGATACCAACGGAACCGGCAAGACCGAGACACTTGATAATCATCTTTTCCTGGGAAATAAGAGCAAGACCACAGGTGATGTTTAAGAAGAACATTAACCAGATACCAACATAGTTGGAAATTGGTCTGGTCTTAAGCACCTGCATGATGCTTGGCTTAGCATCTTTGCCCTGTGGCTCATGCCAGCCTTCCGGCTTTTTAAGAAGTAAGTGACCGATAAACATCAGTACAAAGTAAACGGCTGCTAAGATAAAGAACATCATATAAATATTGTCAGCACCTTTTCCTAAGCCACCTTCGAAGAGGCCGGTATCATTGTTTTTTGTACCAAGCATAGCCTGCATGATTGGGCTTGCGATAGCCTTTGCGGCACCGAAACCTGCTACGGCAAGACCGGTAGCCAAACCCTTACGGTCGGAGAACCAAAGCATAAGTGTCTTAACCGGAGAAAGATAACCGGTACCAAGACCGATACCCATGATGAGACCGTAACAAAGATAAATTCCAAGGAGCGCCACAAGACTGCCCTTGTGCTGACCGCCGTACCAGATAAAGAAGCCGGTACCGGCCATACCGCCTGCAAAGCAGATGGTGGCGATTAAAGAGGACTTGTGGATATCCTTTTCTACGACATTACCTAAAAATGCGGCGGACATTCCTAAAAAGAAAATAGCAAAACTGAATGCCCATTCGGTTTCTCCCTTAGTACGTCCGATGTAGTCAGCGATTTCCTGACTGAAAATGGACCAGCAGTATACCGTACCGATACTGCAGTGGAGTAAGAGCGCAGGGATGGCTGCTCGAAACCACTTGTTGTTCTTTAAGTTCTTCATTTTTTCTCTCTCACTTTCTTATTAGATTATGAAAAGTATAAGTATATAAACATCCTGCTTATTATACACCCACGTGTAAGCGTTTTCAAGAGTCAAATGTGAAAAAAATATCAAAGTGTGACGGGGGTTTTTGTGAAATATGACAGCGCCGGATGAGGTTCTGTCATTTTTTAATTATATTTTAATAAAAACTATATTGCAATATAGAATAGCTTGTGGTAATATATACCCAACAAAGCAAAATATTCATGGAAAGGAGAATAAAAAATGAATGCACAATTTAAAAAAGGAGCCTTGGAACTGTGCGTATTGTCTCAGCTGAAAAACGAAGACCGTTATGGTTATCAGTTAACAGACGCAGTGTCCAAGGAGATGGCTATTGCGCCGGGTACTTTATATCTGGTATTAAAGCGTCTGAAGGAAGAGGTACAGGTGGAAACCTACCTGGTAGAATCTGACGAAGGACCGGCCAGAAAGTATTATCATTTAACTGAGGAAGGCAAAATCCGTCAGGCGCAGTTAGAACAGGAATGGAAAGAATTTGTGGAAGCAGTAGACCGGCTGATTTCAGCAAACTAGGAAAGGAGTCAATAACAATGAAAAAAGAAGAATATATGGGCGCATTACAAAGTGCGCTGACAGGTTTTGATGAAGAACTGATACAGGAAATCATCTGCGACTATGAAGAACGTTTCCGCATCGGAGCAGAGAAAGGAAAAACAGAAGAAGAGATTATTTCGGAGTTGGGAAGTATTCAGGATCTGGTAGATGAACTGGGTGAGATACAGCAGTCCTCAGGAGACGGTTTTCAAACGGCAGGAAACAACCGGGAAACGGTTCAGCTGAATTGCAAAAAAGAAGACGGCGGAAAAAACGGTCAGTCAGGTACTTATTTTCAGGAAAAATCTTTTGCAGAGTCTTTTGATTCTGCTATGAAGAAATTCGGAAAGGCCCTGGACAGCGTAATGAAGGAAGCGGGACGCGTCATTGAAGGAGCTGCAGAACAGTTTGAAATGCACATGGAAGAAGCGAAGAAAAATCATTACTATACCTATAATGGTGACGGTACCTATGAAGGCAGCGAAAAAGACACGGAAAGTGAACCTAATGTAGAGCAGTCCGGTCAGGGCAACGAGGGATGTCACAAAGTTGTTATAGATGCGGACATTGCAGATTTAAAAATCCGTGCCACAAAGGATACGGAGCCTAGAGCGGTTTGCCACTACTATTCTCACAGAACCGCAATGCTATACCCGTTTTACGCAAAGCAGGAGGGAGATACTTTTTACGTAGGTATCCGTCGCAATCAGGATACAGAGAAAAAGAGCGGATTTTTCCAATTTAGTTTATCTCCGTCCATTGAAATTGAATTGTTTCTTCCGGAAGGAATTACTGTCATGGAAGCTGAAAGTACCAGTGGTGACATGGAATTAAACGAAATAGCCGCAGAAGAACTGGTAATTCATACGAAGAGCGGTGATGTTTCCGCAAACTATCTGGTTTGTGACCGTATCAGCATGGAAACCATGAGCGGCAAGGCTGATTTGGTAAAAACAGTTGCAAAAACAACAGCTATTACTACAAAAAGCGGTGATTGCTCCGTAGATCGTCTGGATGGTGCGGCAAGTCTGGTAATCAGGGTGGCCAGCGCAGATGTGACTGTAAAGAGTATTCAGGCGTCAAACGTAGAAATCAGTACCGCCAGCGGAGATATTTGTGCTGATGCCCTGCAGGCAATCAATGCAAAATGTAACACCGCCAGTGGTGACATTTCTGTGAAAGACTGCCATGGCGAGATGTTAGAAGCAAATACTGCAAGCGGCGATATTGCCGTAAAAGCAGATTATAAGAAATACGCGGTAAAATCTCAGAGCGGAGACATCGATTTGGAAAGCCGTCACGATGCGGATGTTATCGCAAACAGCACCTCCGGTGATGTTACCGTGCAGTTTGTGGAAGCATTGGAAACCTATCAGGTAACCATGCACAGTGTCTCCGGTGAATGTAACACGGCCGGTCAGACCAAATCTTCGGAAACCGTGCCGAGCAGAACCGTTGAGGCAAAAACCATATCCGGTGATATCATGGTAAGATTTTTATAAGTTCATAAGGCTTGTTTTTCTTGAAGTCTCCTAGTATAATAGAGTAGGATTTTATTATACTGGGAGGCTTTTTTATGGTTAAACATATTATTTTATGGCAGTTAAAAGAGGAATTGCAGGGAGAAGAAAAAGAAGCAGTAAAGGCAGGAATCAAGGCCGGCTTAGAAGGACTGGCAGGACAAATTCCGGGACTTATCGACATCCGGGTGCAGACTAAGGGGCTGGCAAGCTCCAATGCGGACGTGATGCTTGATTCTACATTTGTAGACGAAAATGCCCTGAAGACCTACGCAAGTCATCCTGCGCATGTGAAAGTGGCAGATAATCAGGTACGCCCATACACCAAAACAAGATCCTGCATGGATTTTGAAGCGTAGACTGACGAATCTTATCGAATACGAGAGACGTAGAAATAAAACAGAAAAAAAGCAGAAAAGAGGAATACAATGAAGTACAAAATAAAGTGGTTATTATTGGCAGCAACGGTTTTGTCTTTACTGATGGCAGCCTGCGAAGAAGACAGGCAGACAACTCCGGACCCTACGGCAGCGCCTACAGCTACTCCGATAGAGACATTACCTCCTACGGCAACTCCTACGGAAGCGGCAACACCAACACCGACTCCGCTGCCTACGACGGAAGAACTTTTTGATGCGTATACGGATCAGCTGTTTTTGGAGGAAATTAAACTAAATACCATTAACCTGCATTATACGCTGGCCTATCCGGAGAATTTCGGTATTACGGAGTATGTTCCGAGTCTTGGCTCGTTTGATATGGAAGAGCTGAAGCTGTCCTATGAAGCAATGAAGGAACTGAAGGCGGAACTGGAGGCCTTTGATTATGAGGAACTGACCAAAGAACAGCAGTTTACCTACGACATTATAATGGACTACATTGATACCGAGCTTTCGGTGGAAGATTTGCTTCTTTATTCGGAAGTGCTTGGTCCGGTGACCGGATATCAGGCACAGCTGCCG